>JAAOZN010000009.1 GCA_011605775.1 Nitrososphaerota archaeon
TCTCTGTTGGCTTAGCAACTCATAATGAAGGGCTTATAGCGCTCGGCCAGTCTATGGCTAATCCGATGATGGGATACTACGCAGGAGCCATCATAATACTTCTAGCTGGACTTATGCCCCTCGTTGGGACAAGAGCTTTAACAAAGATTATAGTGGGGATGTTCACGTGTAACCTGATCGCTTATGTACTTTTAGTTTTAACTCTTCTCGCTGGTGGAAGGGAAGCGCTTATTACGGGACTTCGTGCGCACGGGATCGAACCCTCGGAGGTTGTAGAGGCGGCTAAACAAGGTGGGGCACTCTTAGGCTTCACCATCTCGGGAACGCTGTTGGGAGCGACATTCGCTTTTCAGAATAGCTGGGGGTACACAAACTCTGCCTACTTTGTAGGTGAATTAAAGGCTCCTAAGATGGCTCGGGCTCAGACGATTGCAGTATTAGGTAGCCTGATTGTTCTCCTCCTATTAGGTGCAGGGATCTTTGCCACACTCTACTATACAGCCGGGCCTGATTTATTCAATAGCCTTGTATGGGTTTGGAGGAGGGGTAGCGAAGTATATAAACTGCCACACGCCATGCCAGATCCCTTAGCACTTATGGGTTATGTGACAGACAACGTGCCCTTAATCACGGCTACTGGGTTACTGTGGTTCATAGGCTTCCTCACTTTTCCCATATCAGTTATCTTCGTATTCAGCCGCAACATCTTCGCCTGGTCTTTTGACAGAGTTCTTCCAGCTAGCTTCTCCGCTTTAACTCGGCGTACCGGTGCACCTTGGATTTGTATAATTCTCGCCGTAATAATTGCTGAAGTATGGAATTTCCTCTACGCCCAAACAACACTCGCCGCGTATCTAGTTTATGTGGGCATAGGCTGGTCCGTCGCGTGGACAATAGTCGGACTCGCTGGAACATTATTCCCATATCTCCGCCGGGACCTATTTGAAGCGGCGCCTGAAGTGGTGAAGAAGAGGGTAGGAGGTATACCTCTTCTCAGCATCTTTGGTGTTATAACGATGGCCTATTCGATTCTAATGGGCTACGCCATCGCTACACCAGAGTATACAGGAACCCTACCGATTGAGGGCGTAATCTACTCAACACTACTTGTTATTGTTCTACTACTCGCCGGGCCGGTCATATACGCAATCTCCTATGTATATCACAAACGCAAGGGTATAGAGCTTCACCTAGCCCACAGAGAGCTTCCAGTCGATTAAATCAATAAACAGCACAAGTAGAGTCGGCTAGAAGCTCCATCTCATATTTTTAGCTACGATCTTTCTCATTCGGGGTTGTCAAGAGTAGTCTATTTGACAGATACGAGGAGAGTTTGGAAAGAATGAGAAGCCATCACGCCAAACAGAGCGAACAAAATAGAGAACGTTATCTCGACAATCCCTCAACACATTAATATATAGCGAGTAGATTAGCTTAGATAGTGTTGAGCAGCCGTCCTCTTTCGTATGATGAGTATTTCGCAGAGGCGTCAACAATCTTAGATAAGGCCTTAAAATCTGGTGTCACTCTGAAGCTTATCGGCGCCCTCGCATTTATGAAGCACTGCCCGAGCTACGTAAAACTAGCTGAGAAGGCAAATAGGCCTCTTACAGACATCGACTTCGTAGGCTACAGTAGCCAACGTGATGAAGTTACACGATTATTTAAGAGCATTGGATACACTTATGATGTCTCAACATATATGGAGACCGCACTCTTAGGTAGACTCATCTTCACGAAGAAAGATAATCCCTTGCTACACGTTGACGTCTTCCTTGATAAACTACAGATGAGCCATACCATTGAGTTTAAAGAGCGCCTAGCTATCGAAAAGGAGACGATCCCCTTGGCTGAGATGTTTCTTGAAAAGATGCAGATCATTAAGATAGCTGAAAAAGATATTAAGGTTGTCATAATATTGCTTTTAGACCACGAAGTTGGGGATTCTGACGATGAAACGATAAATATTAGCCAAATCGCTAAAATACTTTCAAGAGATTGGGGCTTCTACTATACTGTGACACAAAACTTGCAGAGGGTGTTGGGTTACTTGGCTGGCTTCAACATATTAGGGGAACGTGACAAAGAAGAGGTGAGGAGAAAGATATTTCATATTCTAAGCTTCCTTGAGAAGACACCTAAATCTTTGAGCTGGAAGCTTAGGTCAAAAGTAGGTTCGAGAATCAAGTGGTACGAAGATGTAGAAGAGGCGGTGAGGCGTAGCGTTTGACACGCATATTCTTCGCTACAGACATCCATGGCTCCCAAAGATGTTTCATGAAGTTTGTAAATGCAGCCAAAGTTTATAGAGTAGATCACCTCATTCTAGGTGGAGATATAACTGGAAAGATGGTTATACCTATAATCGAAAAAGGAAGCTTCTACGAAGCAACATATTTTGGCAACACCTATAAGCTTCAATCCAACCAGCTCACAGAATTCGAGAAATTCGTAGCAGATACGGGGAACTATGCTTATAGAACATCCGAGAAAGAGATGGAAGAGCTAAGAAGTGATCGAGAGAAGCTCGAGACATTATTCAAGAGGCTCATATTAACAAGACTAGATAACTGGCTAAATACTATTAAGGAGAGGTTGAAACCGATGGGCGTTAAGGTATATATCTCCGGGGGTAACGACGACTTCTACGAAGTAGAGCAGGTTTTAAAGAGCTCCCCATACATCATCAATCCAGAGGGAGCTGTGGTGGATATCGATGGTCACGAGATGATAACATCCGGTTACTCAAATATCACACCTTGGAGGTGCCCAAGGGATATTTCAGAAGAGGAGCTTGCTGAGAAGATAGAGAGCATGACCTCAAAGCTCCATGAGCCAACACGAGCTATCTTCAACCTCCATGTACCACCTTTTAATTCCGGCATAGATCTTGCACCCAAGCTGGATGAAAACCTCAGACCTATTGTGGGCGCGACTGGAACGCCTGAGATGATTCCTGTGGGTTCTACTGCAGTAAGGGCAGCTATCGAGCGTTATCAGCCCCTTTTAGGTCTTCACGGCCATATTCATGAGTCAAGGGGCTTTGCTAAGATAGGGGTAACCCTATGTATAAATCCGGGAAGTGAATATTCAGAGGGTATTCTGCGGGGAGCCTTTATTGAGCTGAAGCAGGAGGGTATTAAACAATATCTTCTAACAGAAGGATGATTTAGCTAGCAGATGAAAAAAACACAGTCTGTCCCTGCCACCCTCCGATACCTTTGCGTAGACAAAATAGTCGATGCACTACCTACCCCCCTTTTGGGTAAAGAGGGCAGCAGAGCGCTAAGCAACCACCAAGGCTTATAGGAACTACTCGCCAGACGCTAAAAGCTCGGCTTCCTTCAGCTGAGAGACGATTTGCATAATCGGCTCTCTGACTTCGCCGGGATCACGTCCGATCACAGCGGCAACTTCTTGCACAACCTCTTCCGCTGTATTGCCTTCAAAGGAGCTCCATATGGCGATCACAGGGTCGCTGACAAGGTAAGCCATGCCTTTCTCGTTGACGAGCAGCTTTTCACCTTGAGGGGTTTCGCCCAACTGGCCCCTCCTAAACAGCTTTTCTGCAGCCATGGGTGGAGTGGCTTTTCCGCATTATATATTCCTTATGCTTAGCCATCACTACTCTATACGAACTTGATTCTATAGACTATAGGAATATTAGATGATGCTAATAGTTTAATATTGATGGGACATGGTTGAGAAATTGAGTATGATCGTCTTTTCTGGTACAGTAGACAAACTCTATCCAGTCAGCATCCTAGCTTCTGGTGCGGTAGCTATGGGTATGGATGTAGAGATCTTCATAACATTCTGGGGGTTAAACGCCTTCCGCAAAGATCAGATCAAACAGAACACGAAGATAAGCAAAGACTTTGAAGAAATGGGTGAGGCTATGATGAAGATGATGCAGGCTAAGAATGTACCATCCTGGTATGATATCTTAAAGCAGGCAAAAAGTGTTGGTAATGTTAAGATACACGCCTGCTCGATGACTATGGATCTGATGGGGATGACCAAGGAGCATCTGGACGACATTGTTGACGATGTAGTTGGAGTGGGAAGCTTCATAGACATAGCCAAGGACTCCAAAATAACCCTCTTCATCTAAGAGGCGAAGAAGATGGCTGAAATAAAGGTAAGCAGAACCGTAGATGCGAGAGGCAGCTTCTGCCCAGGTCCTCTAATGGAGCTTATTAGAGCTGTGAAAGAAGCGCAGATAGGAGAGGTTATAGAAGTCCTTTCATCAGACCAGGGATCTAAGCGGGACATACCTCTTTGGGTTTCAAAGGCGGGGCATATTCTTCTCAGCATCACCGAAAAAGAAGGCTACACCTCATTCCTAGTGAAGAAAGCTAAGTAACAATCGACACAAGTGGTTTACCGTTGAAGAAAATTTTGGTTTTAGGAGGCGGCGTTGGAGGCACAATAGTGGCTAACATCGTAGCCAGGAGATTAAAAGGGAACGCAGAAGTCACGGTGGTAGATAAGTCTGGGAAGCACGTTTATCAACCCGGATTTGTATATGTTGCTTTCGCCGAAGAGCGGGTCAATAATATCGTTAAAGATGAGAGGAGTCTTCTAAACAAGAATGTTAAGCTTATTATGAAAGAGGCTGTTAAGATAGATCCTAGGGATCGTAAAGTGCTTTTAGCCGATGGTGAACACTTAGACTACGACTACTTAGTGATAGCGACTGGTTCACGAATCGTTCCTGAAGAGGTTAAGGGTTTGAGAGAGGGTGCGCATCACTTCTACGAGGCTGATGCGGCTGAAGAACTCCGTCAGGCGTTAAAGAACTTTAACGGAGGTAAGGTTGTTGTCGGTGTGGGTGGTTTGCCTTATAAGTGCCCGCCAGCGCCAGCAGAGGCTGCTTGTCAACTCGACTACTACTTTGCAAAAAGAGGGATACGCGATAAGGTGCAGATAGAATTCCTCTCTCCACTACCTAGAGTCTTCCCATTGGAGTCGGTCAGCCCATTTGTGACAAAGATCTTTGAGGAGAAGCAGATAGCATACCGAACCTTTTTCAACGTGGATTACGTTGATCCACGAGCAAAGAAGGTGTATTCTTTGGAAGGTGAATCGGTGGACTACGATCTGTTGATCCTTGTGCCTCCACATAGAGGGGCTAAGGTTATTGAAGATTCTGGTTTAGGTGATCGAGGCGGCTGGGTTCCTACTGACAAATACACGCTTAAAGCAAAGGGTTTTAATGACATTTATGTGGTTGGGGATGCGACCGATATTCCTATTTCAAAAGCAGGGGCGACAGCTCACTATGAAGCTAAAGTGGTTGCTGAAAACATCGTAGCGCAGATAAAAGGTTATGGTGATCTTAGAGTGTATGATGGTAAGGTTCGCTGTTTCTGTGATGCTGGGTTTAAAAAAGGAATCTCGCTATCATTTGACTACACACACCCACCTAAGCCACCTTCAACTCTAACTCGAAGCGCCTACCTAGGAAAGGTAATACTTAACAAGCTCTATTGGTGGACCGTTCCCTCAGGTAGGTTCTAAAAATGGAGAATACGCTTAACAAGCGCATCTACCATATGCAAGCGGAGATATGTAAGGCTCTCGCAAATCCTATTCGAATCGAGATCCTTAATCTGCTTAAGACGGGAGAGAAGACTGTTACAGAACTTGCAAACCTCGTTGGGGTAAATCAAGCCAATTTATCTCAGCACTTAACCATACTTAGAAGTAAGAAGATTGTAGAAGCTAAAAGAGTCGGTAACAGCGTTTACTACTCATTAGCCAACCCAAGGATAATCGAAGCCTGTAACCTCCTCAAGCAGATCTTACAAGAACAGTTAGAAGCAGAAAGTAAACTCATTCCATTTAAACAGTAACCTAGTAGACTCATTTTATAACGAGAAAGGCGTTTCTGAAGACTTTGGATTAGGGAGCATAACGAATGTTGAGAATAAAAATTTGCTGTGCGAACATCAAGGAAGTACCGCTATGGCTGCAATCTCTATCTCCATGCCCTTCCGACCTAGCGCCGTCACGCCTATTAGATCTGATGGTATATCTGATGGGTCGATACCATTCTCTCTGAAGAATGCGTCTCTTGCCTCTGCCATTTCCTGGTACTTTTGAGAAGCTACGATGCCTTCTGGAAATTCCCCAGCTATGTAGTAGGTCAGCTTTACGATGTTGGAGAGTGAAGATCCCATCTCCTCCAGTCTCTGCTTGATCTTCTCCAATGCCAATCTCGTCTGCGCCTTTATACCTTCAACAGGCTTTAATGTCTCAGGATCGATTCCTTCGGTTCCCGCGAGGAAAACAAACCCTCCAGCGACGGCACCCTTCGCCCAATGCATACGCCGCCCAGCATAATAGAGAGGATACCTCTTTATCTCCACCAATTTCGTCACAAATAATCAAAGTCTTCTTATTAAATTTTTCCTGCGATCACACGAAGAAGGTAAAAAATAGGTTAAGATCATCGCTGTCATGATGTGTTGAGAGTTAAAAGCTGTCTACTTTTTAAAATATGCCGAGGGCAGGATTTGAACCTGCGACAGCCCGGTCTTCAGCCGGGTGTTAGAGGCTTACCTCTCTCCTTAGCCCGCCTTGTCAGGCTGAGCTACCTCGGCCCAACATAGGGTTTCTGGCTTAACCGCTATAAGACTTTCTGAAAGCTGACTCAACAAGCAGTTAAGAAGGTTTATAGGCTTAGCTTAAGCGTCTAAAAGGTGGTGTCGAAGGATGGGCGGGGCAAAGAAGAAGCCTCTAGCGAGTATGGAGAAGGCGCAACGTAAAGAGGCGGAGGAGGCTCAGCAGAAACGCAAAGAGGTTAAGCGTGAGCAGCAGAGCAAACAGCTAGGCACACTACAAATGAAGATGAGCGAAGAGCAGATTCTGAACACATTAGCGCCGTTGAAAGCTATCACAGTCTACGCTGCGGCAAAAGCGCTTGGCGTAAAAGCTTCTGTGGCGTCAGCCACATTAAGAAGCCTCTATCAGAAAGGGCTGCTGAGAAAAGAGGGCGGTTTCAGCGGGCACCCTATCTACGCTCTTAACCAGCGCACCTAGACCATCAAAGTAGTGTCGGTAAGGTTGCTGCCTAGCAGAAGCCTAGATAGGGTATCGAGCTGAACGTAGCATTTCAGATACTCTATCGCCATCTGGTTTATGATGCTTTCACCTTTCTTGGTTAGCGCATAGAGCCGCTTTCTAGCTTCGTTAAAGCTGGTTATGTAGCCTTGTTCTTCTAGGGTGCTTAGGGTAGGGTATACTGTTCCTGGGCTTAGTAGTATTTGGAATCTATCGTAGATGTAGGTTATTACATCGTAGCCTGAGATGGGCTTCTTTTTGATAAGACCCAGGATTATGAAGTCGAGGAAGCTCCTTACACATCTATATCTTATTTCTCTGCTTATATTGATATCTACGTTCGGTATCAGGGTCGTTCGCCTCCTACTATATTTTTACTGCAGTTAACCATCTTTACCCCGCATAATATACTATTTAGCAGTATATTAACTTTGCTAAAATATCTGAACATCAGTAACTGCGGTAGCGTTATAAGCAACTTAACCATAGAATTTGTGGAAAGAAGGTGCTAAGGACAGGGTTTGATTCGCTTGATGTCTCTTCTGCTGGACCTTTAGAGGGAGGGCTGAATCTTCTGCTGTCTGACAAACCTTTCGCTAAAACATATTTTATAGCGAGGTTGGTTAAAGCGACGCTTGAAAGCGATTGGGTTATTCACTACTTTGATCTTGACACCTTCTTTACCGTGTATAGGAACCTCAGCCTACTCAGCATACCTAACTCTGAAAACCTCCGCGTTTACAACCCAGAGAGCCACACACTAGATCAGTATATCTCAATCATTTGCTCAACTCTCACTAAGAAGCCGCAGCTCATAATCTTGGATTCTATACCAGCATTCTACCACATACTTGCCACCAGAAGCAAACCTTCCGAAGTAAATTGGAGAATAGGATTATACCTAGCCCTCTTATCGCAGCACATCAGAGCTAACAGGGGGGCGATCCTAGCAACAAGCCTACTTAGATTAAAGAAGGTCAGAGAAGATATGTGGATACCCTCATACCCTGGTGGTATGCTAACGAAAATCAGAAGCTCAACTATCTATGAGTTAAGGGGGAAAGATGATTATACGATGGAGTTGAAGGTCATAAAGCATGAGAAAAAAGGGCTTGAAGGGAGAAGCTGGTCTTTACCTCTAACCTTCTAGCGCTCTCAGCGAGTTTGCTGCTTCTTCGACTCTATCTGGGGTTCAAGTCTGCCCTCAAACAGTCAAAGCAGACATATGTTGATATACCAAGAGA
>JAAOZN010000010.1 GCA_011605775.1 Nitrososphaerota archaeon
CGTAGAGTGAGGAGACCAGATCTTACCTTCGCAACAATGGATCACAACGTGCCTACAACAAGCCGCCTACTACCAGTCTCAGATCAGCTAGCAGCGCTACAAATGGCCGCCTTAGAAAGGAACTGCGCAGAGTTTGGGATTACGCTCTTCGACCTCTCCAGCCCATATAACGGAATCGTGCACGTCATAGGACCAGAGCTCGGATTAACCCTACCCGGTTTGACGATCGTATGCGGAGACAGCCACACATCCACACACGGAGCATTCGGCTCTATAGCGTTCGGAGTAGGCACAAGTGAAGTCGAGCACGTATTAGCGACACAGTGCATCTGGGTTGAGAAACCCAAGATTATGGAAGTAGTTATCGAAGGCACTCTACAGAGAGGTGTAACAGCAAAAGATCTAGCACTCTACATAATCAAGAAGATAGGTACAAGCGGCGGCACAGGGTATGCTATTGAATACAGAGGCGGGACTGTAGAGGGGTTGAATATGGATGAAAGGATGACCCTCTGCAACCTCAGCATAGAAGCTGGAGCTAGATGCGGGCTAATAGCACCAGACGAAAAGACCATCAACTACCTAAAGGGGAGGAAGTATGCACCCAAGAACAGCGCATTCGAAGAAGCAGCAGAATACTGGAGAACCCTGAAAACAGACCAAGGAGCCGTATTCGATAAGAGCGTAAAGATAGACGCCTCACCTATAGCGCCTCAAGTCACTTGGGGCACTACACCAGCGATGGTCACCGACGTCACTGGAGTCGTCCCTCATCCAGATGAGTTCGAAGACCCGATAGAGAGGAAAGCAGTTGAGAGGGCGCTCCAATACATGGGGCTTGAACCTGGCACACCTATAACTGAGATCAAGATTGACCGAGTATTTATAGGCTCCTGCACAAACGCTAGGCTTAGCGACTTGGAAGCAGCCGCAAAGATCGTCAAAGGTAGAAAGGTCGCACCTGGTGTTAGAGCTATGGTTGTACCTGGCTCGCAGACGGTGAAGCGCGAAGCTGAGGAAAGAGGGCTGGCTAAGATCTTTAAGGAAGCTGGATTTGAGTGGCGTGAATCGGGTTGCAGCATGTGCCTAGGCATGAATCAAGACATCTTAGCACCTGGAGAAAGATGCGCAAGCACCTCAAACAGAAACTTCGAAGGAAGACAGGGGGCAGGCGGCAGAACTCACCTAGTAAGCCCGATTATGGCTGCGGCTGCTGCGATAGCTGGTAGGTTCGTTGATGTAAGAGAGTGGAGTTTCGAGTAGGGTGAGTTCAGATGCATCCTTTTAAGACCTTCACTGGTTTGGTTGTGCCGCTGGATAGAGATAATGTTGATACAGATCAGATCGTACCTAAGCAGTTCCTTAAGTTGATAGAGCGCAAAGGGTTCGGCAATTACCTCTTCTTTAACTGGAGGTTCGATGAGCGAGGCGAACCAAGACAAGACTTCATCCTGAACCAACCGAAGTATAAGAAAGCGTCTATACTCGTCAGCAGAGCGAACTTCGGCTGCGGCAGCTCGAGGGAGCATGCGGTCTGGGCTCTACTAGATTATGGCATAAAAGCGGTGATAGCGGAGAGCTTCGCCGACATCTTCTATAACAACGCATACAAGAATGGTCTCCTACTTATAACCTTAAAGCCCCACGAGGTTGACGAAATCATAAAAAAAGCGACCGAAAGCACCCTATACCTAACGATTAACCTAGAGGAGCAGAAAGTTTGGGAGCAGAACGGTGTAGAGTATCGATTCGAAATTCAAAAGTTCATAAAAGAGCGGCTTCTAGAAGGATTAGACGACATAGCAATCACCCTGAAACACGAATCCAAGATCATAGAGTACGAGACCAGAATGAAAGCTATGCGACCTTGGGCGATACCTACTAAGCCGGCCAAAAAGGCTGCTCAAAGCGGTTGAAGATCAAGAGGGCAGTAGCGGCTGGACTTGGTTTAAGCATAGGTTTCGTAGTAGCCTACTCACTACTCTTTGGTGTAAGATTTGAGGATTTAGCCTCTATAGGCTTCACAACGCTAATCGCAGCCTGCATCCTAGTATTTCTACGCCTCATCGTCCAAGGAATACGCTTTCACTTGCTGACCAGTGTCTTAAATATTAGAGCGGGGTTTGCAAGTAGTTTATTAGCCAGGGTTTCATCCGAATTTGTGAGCTTATCCACCCCAACGTTCATTGGAGGCGAGGCTGTTAGGCTCGCTTGGCTTAAAGCGCGTGGCGCTGATCTCGGTAAGGCTACTTGGATAGTCTTCTTAGAGATCTATCTAGATGTGGTTTCTACAGCCCTAGTTGTCTACGCTTCAGCATCCTACTTGCTTCTACGCCGTGAATATCTGCTAACATCCTTGGCTGTGCTAACCTCTACCGTAACAACCGCTTTCTTCACATCCATATACATGCTTTCAAAGAAGAAGATCATCCATATACCGGACTGGTTGCAAAATGTTATCAGATTTTTCCTTGGCGAGTCTAGGGGAAGCAGAGTAATCACCTCTCTAAACCAGAATCTACTCTCATACCACAACTCAGCAATCAACATGAATTCCATCTTCAGTTGTAAGCGGAGTTTTGGGATTCTGCTATGCACGGCTCTTATGATCCTTTTAAGCGGCGCTATAACCCAACTTATTGTAGGCGGCTCACCTAGTTTAAGAGGGCTTCTACTGTCCATCAGCGGCTTCTACATTTCCCTCGTAATAGGGACTCTACCTATCACTATAGGCGGCTCTGGTGTATCGGAGCTTGTACTAAACCACTTCACAATAAACATTATTGGCTCAAACAGCTGGGCTAGGGTAATCGCTTGGCGAATCGTAACCTATCACATACCGCTAACAATATCAGGCCTCTCTTTAGCTGTCTTAAGCTATAGGGGACTCGCCCAAAAAGAAGATTAAACCTTCAACATAACTCCACTAGAGCAGAAGTTACATACTTTTACTCTAACCCATATTAAGCACTTCTTTCCCACCGTGCCACTATCTGAGGTGTGCTATGAGGGGGAGTGAACGGTTTCAGTAAAATACCACTTTTCCAGATTATGCTCAAGATATCCGTAGGGGCAGCTTATGTGGGAGTACCATAGACAGTAGTTTTTGCCGTCTGGGCATCTTACTATTACATCATTGTTGTCAAAATATAGTAGAATAGCTTCAACCCCTCTTCCAAGGAACAGAGGGCATCTCATAGCCCTTACTCTAACGATGGCCTTTTTATTAGGTATGATAGAAGATACTTCCTCTTGAGGGGTTTTGTTTTGCTGTGGCCGTAGTGCTTCAGATATAAGCGGAAGTAGCTCGTATTCGGCGGCTGTTTGAAGGAAGCCTGAAAACACACCACGCCGCCTTATATAAGGAGCTGACTCTTTGATAAAAACTTCTGCTGGATGTTTTGATCTAAGCAACTCAACAGCTTTCTCTATGTTCTGCCTCTCGCCTTGTATAACTAATCCGTACCAAGTCTCCTTTACCTTAACGTCTATTTTTGCTTCCTGTATTTCCTTAAAGAGTCTGCTAGCTATCTTTGCATATCTAAACCATACGAAGACTTTCACAGATGTTCTTTCGCACTCCCCCAAAAGCTCTCTATTTAATAATAGTGGTGCTTCTTGCCTAAAATGTTTTAAGAAAATTCATCTCATCTCTGTGGCTGTAGTCGCTCCAAGTAACGTTTAACTGGCAAATGGGGAAAACCCCTCTAGATGATAGTTGAAGAAGCCTTTGATATTCTTTTAAGCCGCTTTAGAAACGATCTTAAGGTTGAGAGCTGGCGTATCCTTGAGCGGTACGTTGTGCTTAAACTCTCATCTGGCGCGTGTGGCGTCGCATACTATCCACACGACATTACACCTACTGTGCCTAAGCTAAGAGTAAGAGACCCTATCGCGGCGGCGAGGCTTGCTTTGAGCAGAGTTGCAGCGAGGAGAGCGATCGGCGTGGCTGCGTTGAATGCTCTGACCTGGGCGCTTAAACCTATCCCAGAGTTCAAGATAGGTGACCCTCTGGACACACTTGATGTTTATGGTAAGCGTGTCGCTATGGTCGGGTACTTTAAACCGCTCTTACGGCGCTTCGAGCACGCTGAGAACCTAAAGATTATTGAGAGGAAGAGGATGAAAGGCCTTTATCCGCCTGAGAGAGCTGAGGAGGTGTTAGCTGAAGCTGACATAGTCTTGATCACAGGCTCCTGCCTAGTATACGGCGGATTGGAACGCTACCTAATGCTATCTAGGAACGCTAGTAAGGTTATCGTACTTGGGCCGACTTCAAGCATGACCCCTGAACCCTTCTTCAAAAGAGGAGCTGATATAGTCGCTGGGGTCAAGATCGAGAGATGTGGGCATCTCTTTAAGAGCAGAGGCAGAGCTGCGGACGTTTTGAAGGCAGGTGTCAAGGTGTATTTTGAAAGGATTAGATGACGTGTCCCAGAGACTCGCCATAACCGACTATTTCCCCATCTAAGCTTAAGATGATGGCATCATAGACAGCTTTAACCGCTCTCTTTAAGATTGGCGAAATTATCTTACCCGATCTGCTAGCGAACCCTTCGAATGAGAGTTCCTGGTTGAACGGGGGTAATACACAGATTTCAATAACCCCTTTCTGTTTGGTCAAAAGCGCTTCTCTGTTAACCTTCAATAGTAGCCAAACGTGCTTCCCTACCATAACGCTGCCTTCTTTGAGGTACGTTGGGTGGATATGCCCCATCACCACCTTCGTCACATTATTCGGCAAGTCTGGTAGTAAGGTGTGTCCGTGAAGAAAGCATAAATCCTCAACCACCATGTATGGCTCTGGGTGTAGTGTCACCCCCCTTGGTAAAAGGTTTGAGAGTGAACCGTCGTGGTTCCCAGCTATAACGGTCGTTTTAGCTAACCTTGAAAGCTGCTCTAAGAAGGGCGGGATCTCTTTGCGTTCCAATGCGCTAGCCCTACCTATCGTGAACTTCACATCACCTAAGATAATGATCTCATCAACAGTCTGCTTTTCGCAGATCTCAGAAATTTCGTTCAGCATATTTTGCGTTGATGTGCGAAGTTTGACGCCGCCTGCTTTGAACTTCTCCTCGAACCCTATGTGTAGATCAGCCACCGCAAGGTAGTGTTTGCTGCTGTTCTCGATGAGTAGGGCTGGGTGTGGATGGAGGAGTGTGAGTCTAGTCTTCGCCAACATTAAAAGCATGTGGTTGGGTAATATTAAAGGCTCGTTGGCTAAGAGAATTGGATCTGATGAGGTGGTTAAGGCGGGCAGAGTTAAGAGGCACATATTTGAACCCAGCGGCAGAGAGATTTGGACGGTTGTCGGCAGCAGGGTCGACCACTATGTTGATTTAGAACAACCCTATTGTAGCTGTAAAGACTTCTACTACCATCTGATAAGAGGGTTAGAGCAGACATGCTACCACATCGAAGCAGCAAGAACCGCAAAGCAAACAAACACATACAGCGAAATAACCTTCTCCGACGAAGAATACCAAGACCTGCTCAAAGCGATACTAAGCGATCTCACAGC
>JAAOZN010000011.1 GCA_011605775.1 Nitrososphaerota archaeon
CATCCAGTAGAGCACGAAGATGTGGGAGTACTCTTCTATTCCATCTAGAGCCTCAGCGTACTTGGGATCAAACTCTAGAGTAGCATAACCTTCGTTCCTATCACCTCTATCCTCGTCGAACTCTGATCTCACATAGCCAAGTGGCTCTAACTCTATACTAACCATCGCTCTACTGTCAGTTTAGGCGGATCAAGATACTTTAATGTTTGCGTTAATCACACTTGGTTAAAAGAAATATAGATAAGCAAGGTCTGCTATATAGTCGAATAGATTAGAGGGATGGAGCTTAGAAGAGCGCAGGAGATGGGCGGAGGAACCCTACTTATATCTCTGCCGAAAGATTGGGTGGTGAAGAACAAGCTGAGTAAGGGTAGCCTGTTAGCGCTTGAGGTAACGCCTGGTGGGAGCTTGATGGTCTTCCCAGCGGTTGAGGTTGAGAAGAAGCCTAAGGAGATACTCTTGACTTACCCAGCGCAGTATATGAGGAGGCTGATAAATCTGATTACAGGCTCGTATCTGCTTGGCTTCGACATAATAAGGGTGGTAAGTAGAGAGAGGATACCGTATGAAGATGCGCAAGCCATGAAGAGGGCGATACGCCAACTAGTTGGGCTTGAGATAGTGGAGGAGGATTCTAGGTCCATTACAGCGCAGTTTCTGCTTGAGCCGACGAACTTGGATCCTGAGAAGACGTTTAGGCGTATGCATCTCATTACGATGGGTATGCTGCCTGATGCTGTTCAAGCCCTTATGCAGGGGGATGTGCTTCTGAAGAAGTCTGTGTCTGAGAGGGATGATGAGGTTGACCGCCTCTACTTCCTACTAGTTAGGTTGGTTAGATCAGCATCTGTGGATAATAAGCTCGCGGCTAAATTGAAGCTCACAACAATAGACTGCCTGGACTACAGGCTTTCAGCCTATCTCCTCGAAGCCATCGGGGATTCGGCTGAGGATATAGCGAAGTCCTCTACTCATCCTCTTGAAGATGTTTTAGGTGAGGTTGAGAGAGAAGGAGCCTATAAAATTGTTGAGACGCTTGGGGTGATGCAGGAGTCTGCTGTTAAAGCTTTTCTCGCTAAAGATCCTGAAGAGGGGAGGCAGGTGGTGCAGCTGTATGAGGAGGTGGTAGGTGAGATAGCGAAGCTTGAGAAATCTATAAGGTCTAATGAAAATGCTACCATTTTGTCTAGGGTAGCCTCTGGCTTCTCTAGGATAGCGAGGTGTGATGTAGATATCGCTGATTTAGCGTACCCTATGTACCCCCTCGTCAAGTAACCTAAAGACTTTTAGGGGTGAAGTTTTGTGTGTGAGCCTTGAGTTTACCCAATTGAGTTTTGCTTCTGAGGAAAGGGGTGGATTAATTAGACTGTTAGAGATGAATGCTTATGACCATAGAAAGTAACAAAAGCTTGAAAAACCGCACAAGACAATTTTACTAGCATCAAATCATCCGCTCAGACGTGACACACCGAATTAAATTAGGTTCCTCACTCTTTACCGCTCAAAAAATTGGATAACGGTCTTGAGGCTACTTCCTGCTCCAGATTCCCTAACTCCTCTTTCACGTTTATCACGTAGAAACTCACCTTCTTTTCCTCTACGACCCTCCTGACAGACCTTTCTACGTCGGTTAGGGTCTTCGTCTTCCCGGTCTTCACCTCTATGAACAGTATCTCATCAACGTTGCTATCTGAAAGACCTTTGAACGCCACGTAGTCTATTGGGGAGCCTATATGCCTAATGTCCTTTGGCTCCACACCCAGCCTCCTAAATATGAAGAGAGGTGCAAGCTCTTCTCCAACTCTCCCTAGGACTGTCGCCAAACTTCTCTCTACGGCGTCTTGCCTTATTATCTCTTCGTATTCATGTTTCCACTTTTCGAATAGAGTTTCGTACTCCTTCTTTATAGTATCGGCCTTCTCGGCGAGTGCCTTATCATATTGAGCGGCAAGCTGGTTCTTTATGCCTTCAAGCTCCTTACTCCTCCATTCGTCGTAGAGGCTTCGAGCCTTTTCAGTTGCTATAGAGTCTGTGTGCGCTGAGAGCACCTTTATCTTGCCCCTGTAGTAGATAACAACGAATAGGAGAAGCGCGACTATCAGAACTATGAGAACTTCCATCACAAGCCACCCTATCCTCGAACATCTTAAGGCGGATTTATTAGTTTTGCTTCAACTTAAGGTTCGGGTTCATTTGCGCATATTTCGTGATATTCAACAAGATCTAAAAATCCAAAGACATCCTGCGTAACAGCCTACTTAAACTCAAAGCTAAAGAAGACGAATTCGTCTTCGTTAAGAAGATTGACAGCATCTTAATAATCACAGCTCAGAACCTAAAGACTTAATTTTCTGCTGGTAGAGAGAGTGGTGTGCCAAAGTACATCTTCGTCACAGGCGGGGTGATGTCTGGTCTAGGGAAGGGTGTCACCACAGCCTCCGTAGCAAAGCTCCTTAAACTCTCCGGACTTAAGGTTACCTGTATAAAGATAGATCCCTACCTTAATGTAGATGCGGGCACGATGAACCCCATCATACATGGTGAAGTCTTCGTCACCGATGATGGTGGCGAAACAGACATGGATATAGGCACTTATGAGAGGTTCCTAGACCAGAACCTCAGCAGACGCCACAACATCACCACCGGCCAAATATACAAGGCGGTGATAGAGGCTGAGAGGCGCGGCGACTATCTAGGTAAATGCGTCCAGATAATACCCCACATAACAGACGAGATCAAGAGGAGGATAAAGCAAGTCGTCGAAGAAGATGGCGCAGACATAGGTGTAGTAGAGTGCGGAGGCACAGTAGGAGACATCGAAAGCCTACCCTTCCTAGAAGCCTTGAGGCAGATGAGGCTAGAAGTCGGCCCAACAAACTCACTCTTCCTACACGTAACACTAGCCCCAGAGCTAGAAACCGTGAGAGAGCAGAAGACCAAACCCACACAACACAGCGTCCAAGAGCTGAGGAGAATCGGCATACAACCAGACATAATCGTAGTGAGAAGCAAAAGACCCCTAGCCCAGCAAGCCAGAGAAAAGATCTCCCTATTCACCAGCGTACCCATAGAGGCCGTCATATCCAACCCAGATGTCGAATCCGTCTACGATGTGCCAGAGCTGCTTGAAAGACAGGGGATAACAAGAGTAATAGCAAACAGACTCAACTTAACCATAGTTAAGACCCAGTTAGAGGAATGGACGAAGGTAGCGGAATCATTCAAAAAGACCACAACTAAAGTAAACATAGCTATGGTCGGTAAATACGTAAGCCTAGCAGACAGCTACGTCAGCATAAACCACGCCCTACTACACGCAGCAGCCAAACTAGGCGCAGCGATCAAGATAGACTGGGTGGACTCAGAGCTCATAGAAAAAGACAAGCAGGCACTCACCACACTAAGATCATATGATGGCATACTCATCCCAGGCGGCTTCGGTAAAAGAGGGATCGAAGGTAAGATAGAGGCCGCGACCTACTCCATCAAACACAACATACCATATCTAGGAATATGCCTAGGCTTCCAGATAGCAGCCATAGCGATAGCACGCCACCTCTGCGGGCTCGAGGGCGCAAACTCAACCGAATTTGACCCAGATACCCCCCACCCCGTCATAGATCTGCTACCTGAGCAGAAAGAGGTCAAGGAAATGGGTGCAACTATGCGCTTAGGTGGGCACGACATCTTCCTCAAAGAAGGAACTAGAGCCTACAAGCTTTACGGTAGGAGTGTTATAAGAGAGAGGCATAGGCATAGATACGAATTCAACCAGAGATACAAACCTACGTTCGAGGAGAAGAGTGTTATCTTCTCTGGGTACAGTGATGAGGGGAGAAGATTGGAGGTGCTTGAGATGCAATCGCATCCATTCTTTATGGCCACACAATTTCACGCCGAATTCACCAGCAGACCTGGAAAACCAAACCCAGTATATCTAGGCTTCATCCAAGCTTGCGTCGAAAACTCCAAAAGCCGAGCTTAAATCAACCCCTCTTGTGTACCGCAAATACTAATATAAGCAACCTTTTGACAAGTAGATAGGAGGATGAGTATAGAAGAGCTAAGCCTAGACACACTGGATGGCATAGGGCCTGTTACGAAGCAGAAGCTGGAGAACGCAGGGATCTACACAATACTCGATCTAGCTATCCGAGGCCCAGCTGAGATAGCTGAGGCTATAGGAGTAGATCTTAAGAAGGCTGTTGAGTTCAGCAGCAGCGCCAGAGCTCGGCTTATCGAACTAGGGCTTCTCGAGAAAGAGTTCATCCCAGCGAGTGAAATCTACAAGAGGAGGCAGAATATTGAAAGGATAACTACCGGCTCCAAGAATCTGGATGATTTGCTGGATGGGGGCATAGAAACACAGGCGGTCACCGAGTTTTACGGCGAATTCGGAAGCGGGAAGACACAGATCTGCCACACACTCTGTGTGACGGTTCAGCTGAGTAGGGATAAAGGTGGACTTGACGCTGGAGCAGTATATATTGATACGGAGAACACCTTCAGACCGGAAAGGATATTTCAGATAGCGGAGGCGCGTGGGCTAGATCCCCTAAAGGCGCTTGAGCGAATAATAGTTGCGAAGGCATACAACAGCTCACACCAAGAACTCATAGTTTCAGAACTCGGCTCCGTCCTTGATAAGATGCCCATAAAGCTTGTAGTCGTAGACTCAGCAGTTGCACACTATAGAGCAGAGTTCCTCGGCAGAAGCACTTTAGCTGAGAGGCAGCAGAGGCTCAACAGATTCATGCACCTCCTCATAAGAACAGCTGAAGCACGAAACCTTGCGGTCGTAGTTACAAATCAAGTCCAAGCAGCACCAGACGTCTTCTTCGGCGACCCTAACAAGCCGACTGGTGGGCACGTTGTAGCACACACCAGCACATACAGAATCTATCTAAGGAAGTCGGGTAAGAACCGCATCGCAAGAATCATAGACAGCCCCTATCACCCTGAACGCGAAACCGTCTTCATCCTAAACGAGAAGGGCATAGACGATCCTGAAGACACACCTAAAAAACGCTAGGACAACTTTATAACACCACACTTAACCACGGTATGCAGAAGACAGTTGAGGAAGGCCCTAATACCTCTAATAATACTCTTAACACTAACCTTTGTGATCCAACCGCAACCCACCTATTCTTCCGCAGCCCCTCTTAAAGAAGACATTAGATTCTTCGTAACAAAAGATTCGATCGTCGTCAGCACCACTTTGAGCGGAGGAAATATCAGTCTTACAGGGTTGAGAGGAGAGTCGATGCAAGGCGTTAATGGCTACAAACTTATAGCTTCCTTCGTCGCAGAGTGGCGACCTGAGTTCTACATACTTGGAGATGAGGGTTATAAGGCGCTGCCTTTAAGCCCACCCCCAACAGAGGGGCTGACACTCATAATCGATGCTGAGGATGAGGTGCAAGCAGATTCGGCAGCTCAAGCTTTGGGTAGGATGATGAAGGCAGCCTTTATACAGATAGGCGCTGAAGATCACAGATACATTTATTATTCTCATTGTAACTTTAGATACATATCACAGATTCTCTTAGGAACCTTACCTAAGTTTGAGGGCGGTTTCACCAACCTTTTAAGATCAGTATTTTCAGAAAAGAGTCTCCAGTTTATTGTTTTAGAGGCATCGAGATCTCAGATGGGCTTCTCCACGCAGCTAACGCTACAGTACGCTGAAGCAAAAAGCTTGACAACTACATTCGATCTAGACACGGTACTCTCAGGCTTCTCCAACACTACCGCATCAAAAGATGTAAGTGAAAGTAGGGTTGAAGTGGTGTTTGCTGATGCGCTAATATCATCAACTCTTCTACCTAGTGTTGAGGTCATGAACTCTGTTGAAAACTTCTCCTCTAAACTTTCGTTTAAAGTGGGTGCTGGGGAGAAGCCGCCTTTATCCAAGATCGAACTAGCCTATTACCCTCCTCTGCTCAAGGTGGA
>JAAOZN010000012.1 GCA_011605775.1 Nitrososphaerota archaeon
GTAGGCTGCTCAAACTACCCTGCTAGCGGCGTTGAAGTAGCGCAGATAGCTGAAGAATTCGCGAAACGCAGATACATCGTTGTAACATCAGGCTGCTCAGCCATGTCTATCGGTATGTATAGAGATGAAGAAGGCAAGACGATATACGAAACATTCCCAGGGAGTTTTGACGCAGGTGGCGTAACAAATGTGGGCTCTTGTGTAGCCAATGCGCATATAGCTGGTGCTGCGATAAAGATAGCAAGCATATTCGCTAGGAGAAATCTCAGAGCCAACTACGAGGAGATCGCCGACTATATACACAACAGGGTAGGTGCTGTTGGTATAGCGTGGGGTGCGATGAGCCAGAAGGCTGCTGCTATAGCTAGCGGCTTTTGGAGGCTTGGTGTGCCTGTTATAGTTGGTCCGCATGGTTCGAAGTATAGGAGGATGCTTCTGGGTAGGCGCGATAGAGATGAAGATTGGGTGGTTTACGATGCTAGGACTGGCGAGCGTGTGTATGCTGGGCCTTGTCCTGAGCACCTCTTCTATGCTGCTGAGACTAAGGAGGAGGCTATGGTTATGGCGGCTAGGCTGGTTATGCGAGCTAACGACACAGCGAAGGGTAGAGCGATTAAGCTTTCGCACTACATAGATCTGCATAAGAAGTTCTACGGCACGCTACCTGATGACCTACACCTATTTGTCAGAAGTGAGTCAGACCTCTCTGTGACGATCAGAGACGAGGTTATGAAGATTCTTAAGGATAAGGGCTGGAAGGAGAGACCTATACCAGACCCAACTCTACTACCTAGGCTGGTCAGAAAGGAGGCGTAGGGGCTTGGCTGCAGAGCCTTGGCAAGTAGCTGAGATACCTGGTCCAGTTAAGGCGTTCGTAATACAGAAACCGGCGGTTGTACTAGGGATGATGAAGAAAGCAAAAAGATCGATCTTAGTCGCTGGGCACTTATCGCTGCAGAGGCTTAAAGAGGGCACCGCATTAGACTACGCCTTAGAGATCGCTAGAGCCGGAGGAGCTAATGTAGTAGCTACAGCCCACATAATCGGCGAAGCGAAGAAGAGAGGTTACGAAAATGTTTACTCTATGTCTGCGATGGAGATAGCTGGTAGGCTACAGGACCCGGAGTGGAAAGGGCTTGATGGTAAGGGAAGATATGATCTAGCATTATTTATCGGTCTACCCTACTACATGGCTTGGACCATCCTTTCAGGCTTAAAGCATCGGGCAACCCACCTTAAGACCATTTCAATAGACAGATACTATCAGCCTCACGCAACTTGGTCATTCCCTAACTTAACAGACGGTGCTTGGGAGGAGAGTCTAAAAGCTGTTAGAGATCTTTTAAGAGGCGCTCAGCGATAATTTCATCTTCTATCAAAGTATACGCTCTTACCAGTAGCGGACAAAGGTATGCCCATGACAATGTCTGCATCACCTAGGTAGCCTAGCCTCTTAGCAGCCGTACCTATCCTATACATTACACGATTATCGACATTATGTATGCTAGCAGTCTTCACAGCCGAGCCTATAGCGATCCCGAAG
Organism: Nitrososphaerota archaeon; assembly: GCA_011605775.1. Taxonomy (NCBI): domain Archaea; kingdom Thermoproteati; phylum Nitrososphaerota; species Nitrososphaerota archaeon. The sequence continues at coordinate 1,544 of JAAOZN010000012.1, forward strand.
TCAGCAACTTTGAAGATGCAGGCTGGGCCTACATAGTCATTACCCTTAACTTTGGCCGCCGCGTTAAAGGCCTCGCACGAGGAGTAGCCGCAGCCACCGCAGTTCATACCGAAGCTCTTGCTCGATTTAACGCCGATCAAGACGAGGCAGCTTGAGTTACGTAGGCTCTTTGCATCTCTTATGAAGCCCGGTATATTTCTCTCTTCAGCTATCTTCTCCATCTCCTCAGCTATACGCTGCATATCTTCTCCTGTAACTATGAGGGTGCTGATGTCATCTACCCCACCAGACTTCGGTGCTGTTCTGGCTGAGATGAGCATAAGCTTGGCTGTTTGCAAAACAGCTTCTGCTTCGGCAGCTGAACCATCTATAACAACCATCGCCGATCACCTCCCAATTTTACTCAATAGTTCTCCTTTGACACCGTAGACATTACCGCTTATATCCTATTGGTATTATGTATACCGGCTCTGCTGCTTCGTCTATCAACTTCTTCACCAAGCTATCATTAAAAGCACCAACCATAACAGAACCTAACCCTAAGCTGACAGCCTCCAAACTTATGTTTTGACCAACGTGCCCCACCTCGATATGCACATACCTAACACCTCTACCACCGTAGCGCGCTGTTGTCCTCTCGTATCTTGCGGCGATAACGATGTTCACAGCAGCTTCGCATATAAACTCTTGATAAAGCGCAGCCTCCATAAGTGCCCTAACCCTATCTTCAGAAGCCACTTTAATCAAAGAGTGGTCTAAAGGGCGATATCTGTAGACACCAGCCTCAACCTCCTTAACACCACCCTGCTTCACAAACACAAAGATTTCAAGCGGGTAAGTAGCACCAGCAGACGGCGCACTTCTACCACCAGATTCGGGCTCAGTCACACCCTGCGCAGCCCATAGAAGCTGTGAAAGATCCTCAAGCGAAATAGGGGTTGGTGAGAACTCTCTTACAGATCGTCTAACCGCAATCGCTTCTTCAACTGAGACCAGACCTTTGGTCCTAGGTTTAGGCAGCTTAAGTATGTTGGAAGCCAAGCTGGATGATCAATAAGGTGGCTTCGGTTTAAATGTTTACTCTGGTGGTTCAGAATTAAACGCTTTAAGCGATGATTGAGGAGAAGCTACTAAGTTATAAGCCTAGACCAGCTCTAACTTCGGGGCTCATCCTATCTGGTGTCCAGCGTTCGTTGACTAAAGTTACGTCGACATTCTTTACGCCCTCGACGCTGAGCACAGCTTCCTTCACCTGCTCAACTAAGAAGAATCCCATTGGGCAGCCTGGTGCGGTTAAGATCATCTTTATCTTCACATCTCCATCCTCTATCTTCAGATCGTAGATCAGCCCTAAGTCAACGATGTTAATCGGGATCTCTGGGTCATAGCAGTTCCTCAAGGCTTCAAGGACCTTTTCTCTTAAATCAGCCAACTACATCTACCACACCAAATATTGCGTTCGCGCAAGATATTATCTTTTCGGCTCCGGCTAAGGTGGTAAGAATAGTAGTTTTTCAGGTGGGAGTAGTTTGTTTAGCTGCTCAGCTAAGAGCATGTAGAGCCCGCCTTTAAGCATACTTATAGGCGAGAGGCTTCTCTCTAACTCTTCGTTGGAGGATAGTCTCTTCATCTGCTTCTTTGCGTTAATTTCTATCTTTCTTTTAACTTTCTTCATCAAATCCCCATATATTTTTGCCGGCTCTAAACACTTCTCCTCAGCCTTGATCAAAGCCTTAACCGCCAAACGGCCACTTAGAGCAGCGTTATCCATGCCTACACCCCGATATAAGTCAACTAGACCAGCAGCATCACCAACCAGCAAAACATTTCCTTCCCCAAAGTAGACGATGCTCTTTAGGGTTGAGGAGAAACCTTCTCTCCTAACAACCGCTCCTCTTAACCTATACCTTTCTTTAACATAATCGAAGAAGGCTTTTGCGTAGTGCAGAGGGTTCTCGTTAGCACCAGTCCCTATCACCCATTTGTCATCCTTCAGATATACCCAAGCGAACATCAGAGGTGAAAACTCCTTTCGATAAAACATGTACAAGGTGTTAGGATCTAGGTTCGCTTCACCAACAAAATAGTAGTTGACCGTAGCGCCTGAAGCTCTTCTATCAAAGTCTTGAGGGCGTAGTCTTCTTCTAATAGTTGAGAGCATACCATCAGCGCCAATTAGGTAGCGAGCTCTAACTTCCTTAACAGTATTCTGTGTGAGCAGCTTAACAGATACACCCTCCTCATCCATAAAATCGATTACACGAGTATGGTCAGAGAATTCGGCACCAGCATCAGCAGCAAGCGAATTAAGCCAACTATCAAATACGTCTCTCCAGAAGTTCAGCATCTCCATCTTACCTTTCAAAACCTTCTCAGATGGTGTTATCATCTCAACTTTGTAAAGTTTGTTGCTGCAGAGCTTCTCAGAAGGGACCCTCGCTCCTAAAAGCTTCTCAAAGTATCTGAACTGGATTCCAGAGCACGGTTTGATTCTGGGCGTCTTATACCTCTCAACCAACAGTGTTCTAAAACCTCTTTGTGCAGCGAACCTAGCTGCTACAGATCCAGCAACACCGCCTCCAACAACTATGACATCGTATCTTTCCAGCAACTACCTTACCTCCTCAATCTTTCTGAAAGCGTCTTCTAACTCAACATAGATCGTTCGACCAACATCCCAAAAGAATAGAATCAAGACGGCTCCAACCATTACTTGCCCCGCTGCAGCTAAATAGGCGCCGACATCTGGTATGATTGTAATGTATGGTGAGATGATGAAGAATAGTATAACGATAGCTGTTACAAGGATGAAGTTTAAAGCGACACTTCTTAGGCGTGAAAGGCGCTTAACATCTAAAGGGATGATCTTTGAGAGGGACTCGTAGCCGATTCTGAAAACCGCTAGTAGATTTCTAAGTAGAGAGAAGAGGGATAAGACCACTATTGAGAGGGCGATGATCCAATACAATGTGCCTAAAGTAAGAGTGGTGCCCGGTATCTGTGTGTTTGCGCCTAGTGATATCGCCGGTAGCAAGGCGTAGGCTATTATCAAAACCACCATTGTCAACATTATGTAGATGAAGGTTTTGAGAACCTTGGTCTTCAAGGGGATTATGCTGCTAACAGTAGGCTGTTCCTCAATTCTCCTGCTCAGCATCCGATCTAGGCTTCGGTAAACCGTTCTACCTAAATTCCAGAAGAAGATAGCGACAACCGCAGCAACGACCAACTGCATAACAGCAGCGATCTGCTCACCGATTCTTGGAATAAGATAAAGGAATGGTGAGAACACCCAATACAATATTAGGATCAGTATTAGGGCTGTAAGGTTTAGGAAAAACCTTGTAGCAGTATTGAGGCTCTTTGGGAGTATGGTGGGAAAGTGATTAAGGACCATTTGTGGAAGGCGGAGGAAGTTCAAGAAGGCTTTAACGAAATTTAATAGGGAGTAGATGAATAGGGCTGCAATTATCAAAAGGATGACAGTAGAGAGCTGAAGACTATATATTGGTATAGTTATCGCAGAAAGAAGCCCTACTAGGGGCGCAAGCGCATACCCAGCAATCAAAATCATTAGGAGAAGTATAGAGGAAGTGAGTAGTCGGCGAAGTGCGGTAAAAAACTTTTGATGCGCTCTGCTCGCTTCTGAACCCTCAGCCATACCCTTGCTTTCAAGCTTCTGCGCATCAGACTTATAAATTAGATTGCAGTAAAGCGCTGTAACTTGAGTGTTATCGAAGCCTTCGGCAAAGTGATCAAGCTTACACCCGAATACTTACGTTTAAGTCTGAGTGATGCGACGATTCAGGAGTTAAGGAGCTTTGTCAGCTCACACCCGTTGTTAAGAGAGGCGGTGGAGAGCCTTCTTCGATGGGTAGATTACCCTACAATCTGGATTAACGACATAATTGATGTCTTCCTTCAAGCCGTACCAACCACACCAGACGGTGAACACCTCTATAAGCTTGTTATCAAAGCGCGGTATCACGGCGGGGAGAGGACTTATGAGATCCATCTGCTCCCAGAACACGCTGAACACGTTTTATCTGAGATCAAGAAGCTTCTTCAAAAGAGGTTCTAGTAAGAAGGTTGCTTGGAAAGCCTAATTATCCCGGAGGTTATGTTTTAGAGCGATGCCTCACTTAAGCGATTACAGCGCCATCGTTGGACAAAAAGCGGTAGATGAGATAAGGGAGTTAGGTGAGCGGTTAGGTGGTGCTAAGGTAATACATGTGAACTCTACAAGAGTCGGGGGAGGTGTGGCTGAGATCCTTGAGAAGCTCATCCCTCTACTTAGAGACTGCGGGCTGGACGCTGAGTGGTTGGTCATACAAGGCGACGAGAAATTCTTCAAAATCACCAAAGATTTCCACAACGCGCTTCATGGGTCGCCTGTAGCGATCAGCCAAGACGGGTTCGACCACTATTTGAAGGTGAATGAGCGGAACGCAGAGGAAATGGCTGTTCTAAATGAAGCAGACTTCGTGGTCATTCATGATCCTCAACCAGCTGCTTTGATTAAATACTTCCCTAGGCGTAAAGGTAGATGGATTTGGCGATGCCATATAGATGTTTCAACACCAGACCCCTATATCTGGGATTTCCTCAAGAAATTCGTCACACAGTATGATGCTGCTGTCTTCCATACGGATAAGTTTGCAAAGAAGGATCTGCTGATAAGGCAGTTTATAGTACCACCTTCAATAGACCCTCTGAGCCCAAAGAATAAGGAGATGAAGCAGGAGGAAGTGGAGAAAATTCTTAGCAAGTACGGGCTTGATCTTAAGAGGCCGATCATATCTCAGATCGGGAGGTTCGATAAACTTAAGGACCCAGAGGGTGTAGTTAAGGTCTATCAGCAACTTAAATACCCTGAGGGGGTAGTAGAGTTCAGAAGGTTTCTAATGGGTGGCGACCTATTCGACATAACACGCTTAACCAGTGAGCGCATCGATTGCCAGCTCATACTCGCTGGAGGTCTTGCAGCAGACGACCCCGAAGGCGAGGAGGTATATAGATCTGTGCTGCAGCAGGCTGGTGGTGACAAGGATGTGCACATAATACTCCTTCCTCCACAATCTGATGTAGATATCAACGCTATGCAGAGGGGGTCGCAGGTGGTGCTACAGAAGTCTCTAAAAGAGGGGTTTGCTTTAACTGTGAGCGAAGCCCTTTGGAAAGGCACGCCAGTAGTTGGAGGTAATACAGGAGGGATACCGCTTCAGATAATAGATGGCGTAAACGGCTTCTTGGTTAATAGTGTAGAGGAAGCCGCTGCTAGGGTGCGTTTTCTCCTTAAGAACCCTAAGAGGGCTAAGGAGATGGGGAGGGCTGGTATTGAGCACGTACGTAAGAACTTCCTTATCACACGCCAAGTTAGAGACCATCTGCTAATGTATCTGACGCTCAAGTATATTCCGATGAAGCTCGTGCAGCTTTAGAGCCTATTGGAAGCACGCCCACGCTCTGTACTCGGCCATCTTCCTCGCTTCGTTGTAGCAGCGTTCTGCCATCTCCGCAGCGTTGCTCCAGCGGAAGTAGTTGGTCACTCTTCTTATGCAGTTGCTCCGTATAAGTGAGCCTAGCTTTAAGTTGTTTAACACCATCTTGCTGATCTGCGGGTCTGTGATTAGGTCGATATACCGCTTAGCTTCACCATTTAACCCTTTACACGCGAGTTCATCAACCTTCATAATTAGAAGGAGGTTAGTGAGACCTTCGGCGAGTGCTTCAGGTGATTCTGGTGGTATAAGCATGCCCGTGGCCTTCTCACGATGCTCATGAATATCCAATACCGTTTCCCTTAGCCCACCTACACCACCACCCACAACAGGCGCTCCGCAGACCATAGCTTCAAGGGCAGCTATCCCGAATGGCTCCCAACGCGAGGGCATAGCATATGTGTCAGTAGAGAGGTAGCTTAAGTGGAATAGTTTGCTCTCGCCGAAGATTAATCGCACATTATCTATGTATTTTGCTGCTTCGTAAACCACCTTATATATGAGATCTGTCTGATGGATTGGTATTAGTAGTAGAAGAAACCTTGTGTCTGGCAGTTTGCTTATCACGGTAGGAACAGATCTTAGCAAAATATCAACACCTTTCTGCCAGTCCAGCCGCCCGGTCATCAGCACAAGTGGACCATCTTCTTCAAACGGTTTGACAGTACCCCCTTCCTGTAACGCTCCTACGCCACTAAAACCGTGAATTAACCTTCTTAACTCCTCATCTCTAATAAACGGTTTATCTTCACCCAGGGCTTTGGTTAATAGAAACCGCCTCATATCCCATCTTCTTACTTCACTTACGCCAAACTCAGACCTAATCCTTTCCCCAAACGTTCTAAACACATCGTCCAGCAGAGTACTATACTCCCAGTCACAGCCGTTGTAGATCACCCCAGTCTTTCCTCTAATCCCTTCGCCTACAAACGAAAGGATGTCTTCGAGATACGAGTAGCTGACGGTGATGAGGAGGTCTGCTTCATAAGCTCCAAACTTCTCGAAGTATCCCTCTGCTAGGAGATCCCAGACTTCTCTGTACCCGCCTTTAAAGTGGTGTTTACCGTTGAGCCAGATGAAGTGCGCCTCATCCTTAATCTGACACCATCCTTCACCCATGTAACTCCAGCTGCTGCGCCGCATATTCAGCAGATGTATGGTGAAGACTGTGGGGCAGAAGTATCTCCTTTCCTCCAGATCTTGCTTGGCTGAGATGCCTGCTGGGACGGTGTGCCAATCGTGTAGGTGAAGCAAATGAGGAAGATCACCAAAAGCACCAGTTACACAGAGGTGGTCTATGTATGCTCTAAGCCCTCTAGCGAAAAGCGACATCTTCTCAAACATAACTGCGTCGTTGTAAATGATTGGGTTATCTAGCCATCGGCTTGTCTCGGAATCGGCTCCGCTGAACAGATAATACTCCACACCATCCGAAACTCCGCGCTCTAAAGCTATCTTATATGGGTAGAGCTTACCGTCTTCGCCTCGCCTAAAGCCCTCAACCAAATAATCGCCCACTCTACGGAAACCATACTTTAATCTAATATCTGGCTCCAGATGCCTACCGTGACTAGGCATAAACACCCTAACCCTATACTTCCTCGCCAAAGCGCGTGCTAGATTATAGACCGCAACCCCCAGCCCTCCAACCGAAGCCAAACCTTGGCATTCGAATGTAAGCATCCAGATGTTCTTATCAACAGAGAGATCGTCAGGAATCCAAGCACTGAGTGTCCGATGCATTACACCACTCCTTATAGTAAAGGGGGATAAGTTTTTATCTTCGCTAGGGGAAGGTTTAAATATATACCCTTTGGAGAGGTATGTGGTCGTTTTGTGGAGGGTGTTTTAGTAACCGTATAGGCTCGAGCGTGAATATAAAATATGCTAGAAGAGGAAGTTGAAAAAGAAAAAATTAGCGGGCTCAGAGTAACTGAGCACATCTACGTCCCCAAACACGAAATACTATCTGAAGAAGAAGCACAGGAACTCCTGAAGCGAATACACGCAACACCGGAGCAACTACCTTATATCTGCGCCTCAGACCCAGTCGTCAGAGAACTTGGTGCGAAACCCGGTCAGATACTGAAGATAACACGCCGAAGCGAGACAGCTGGTGAATCAGTCTACTATAGGTATGTGGTGGAGTGAGATGAGGCAAGAAAAGTTGGATTCTTGGTTGATCCTTCGGGATATCCTTGAGACAGAGGGGGTTGCTAGGCAGCACCTTAACTCGTATAATGAGTTCGTTGAGAAGCAGCTACAGAGCATAATAGATGAAGTTGGGGAAATAGATATTGAGACGCAGACCACAGCCTATAAAGTTAAGTTCGGCAGGGTAAGGCTTGGTCAACCACGGGTCGTTGAGAGAGATGGCTCGATAAGCAACATAACACCTCTTGAGGCACGCTTAAGGAACCTAACGTATGCGGCACCAATCTACCTTGAAATGATGGTGGAAGAGAACGGCATCATAAAAGACGTGCAGTTCCATCACATAGGAGACCTACCTGTGATGGTTAAATCGAACCTATGTGTCTTAAGCAGGCTCCCTGAAGAGCAGCTCATAGAGCTGGGTGAAGACCCTAAAGACCCCGGAGGCTACTTTATAATAAACGGTAGTGAGAGGGTGATTATAGGGTTAGAGGACCTTTCACCGAACAAGATACTTGTAGATGTGGAGAAGCAAAGCGGCACCACACTCTACACTGCAAGAGTCTACTCCTCGATTATAGGCTACAGATCCAAATTAGAAGTAGTTCTGAAGCAAGATGGCTCGATAGCGGTTAAGCTGCCTACTTCGCCAGTAGAGCTGCCTTTTGTGATTGTGATGCGTGCACTTGGTGTTGAAGTTGATAAGGATATAGCGGAGATGGTGTCTCTAAAGCCTGAGATTCAAGACTTTCTTGATGTCTCATTCGAGAAGGCATCGGATGCACTAACACAGCACGAAGCTCTGATCTACATAGGTAACCGCGTAGCCCACGGTATGTTAGATGAGCTGAGGATAAGGAGGGCCGAGACGCTTCTGGACTGGGGTCTTCTACCACACCTAGGTAAGACGGCCAATGACCGCTACACCAAAGCGGTCTTCTTAGGTGAAGTGGTCTGTAAGCTGCTTGAGTTAAGATTGGGCTGGATTCAACCAGACGATAAGGATCACTACGGTAACAAGGTCATAAAGTTTGCAGGTCAACTCCTAGCAGACCTATTTAGAACAGCCTTCCGAAACCTCGTGCGTGATATAAAATATCAGTTAGAAAGGATGGGACAGAGAAGAGGATCTAATGTTATAAGCGCAGCGATAAGACCTGGAATAATAACCGATAAGCTGAGGAACGCGATAGCAACTGGTAACTGGGGTAAGGGTAAGGTTGGAATAACCCAGCTCCTCGACCGAACCAACTACCTCTCCACTCTGAGCCACCTTAGAAGAATTCAATCACCTCTAAGTAGAGGGCAGCCCAACTTCGAGGCAAGAGACCTCCACTCGACACACTTCGGTAGAATCTGTCCCAACGAAACGCCTGAAGGTTCTAACTGCGGCTTGGTAAAGAATCTTGCACTCTCAGCCATAATCTCAATAGAAGTGCCTCAAGAGGAGATTGTGAACAGACTATATGATCTGGGGGTTCTGAGCGTAAAGGAAGCTTCTGAAGACCTTAAGAGAAACGGGTGTAAAGTCTTTGTGGAAGGTAGGTTTGTTGGGTTTGTGGAAGATGGAGCTACGCTAGCAGCAAACTTCAGAGCACTTAGGCGAGAGGGGCAAATACACCCACACGCAAGCATCTATTACTATGAACCTAAGCATCCGAAAGCCTCGAGGCGTATTTACATCCACACGAGTTCTGGTAGGGTTCTAAGACCGCTCATTGTGGTAAAGGATGGTAAACCTCTTCTTACTGAGGAGCACATAAAGCGAATACGGACGAAGGAAATTAGTTGGCGTGATCTGCTACACATGGGTGTTATAGAGCTTATAGACGCGAATGAGGAAGAAAACACCTACATAGCCATTAAGCCGGAAGAGCTTACCGAGAAGCACACACATCTTGAACTTCACCCGGCAGCCATCTTAGGTGTGACCGCATCGATCATACCCTACCCAGAACACAACCAGTCTCCACGCAACACATATGAAGCAGCTATGGCTAAGCAGTCACTGGGCTTCCTCTCCCCCACACTCCTAACCACCACATATGTTAGGCAGCACTTTCTAATCTATCCTCAGAGGCAGCTCGTCACAACTAGGGCTGCTGAACTACTTAACCTCAACGAAAGACCAACTGGACAGAACTTCGTAGTAGCGGTTCTCTCATTCGAGGGGTACAATATAGAGGACGCCATAATACTGAATAAATCTTCAATCGACAGAGGCTTGGCTAGGTCATTCTTCTACCGCATCTATGAAGCCGAGTCGAAGCAGTATCTCGGCGGGATGAAAGATAACTTTGAGATACCATCGCCGGACGCTAATGTTCGTGGATACCGCGGCGAAAAGTATTATCGTCTACTCGAAGCTGATGGTGTCGTAGCGCACGAAGCGGTAGTCTCTGGCGGAGACGTTGTAATCGGGAAGACGAGCCCACCGAGATTCATGGAGGAGTACAAAGAATTTGAAATCAGGGGACCGTATAGGCGTGACACATCCATAAGTATTAGACCTTCTGAGTCAGGGGTCGCGGATGCTATCTTCTTTACAGAGAATGTAGATGGCGAAAAGATGTATAAAGTGAGGGTTCGTGATCTCAGAATACCTGAGATCGGTGACAAGTTTGCCTCAAGACACGGACAAAAAGGTGTCGTAGGGGTAGTCTTCAGACAGGCGGATATGCCTTATACAGAAGATGGGATAGTACCTGATCTTATAATCAACCCGCACGCCTTCCCGTCAAGGATGACCGTTGGGCAGTTTATAGAGTCCATAGCTGGTAAAGCTGCGGCGCTTCGTGGCTACCCAGCTGATGGCACGGCGTTCGCTGGAGAGCCAGTAGAGGAGTTGGCGCAGATCTTGGAATCATATGGGTTTAAGCGCTCTGGAAAAGAAGTTATGTATGATGGTAGGACCGGCAAAAGGTATGTGGCGGATATATTCATAGGAATAGTCTACTATCAGAAGCTGCACCACATGGTTGCTGATAAGATACACGCTAGAGCAAGAGGGCAGGTTCAGATGTTGACTAAGCAGCCTACGGAAGGTAGGGCGAGGGGAGGTGGTCTGAGGTTCGGAGAGATGGAGAGAGACTGCTTGATAGCCTACGGTACATCTATAGTCCTTAAAGATAGGCTTCTTGACGAAGCCGACAAGACGGAAGTCTATGTTTGCGAGGAGTGCGGGCTTATAGCATATTATGATGTGAGGTCTAGAAAGTATGTGTGCAGACTCTGCGGCGAGAAGGCGAACGTGTCAAAGGTTGTGATGGCTTACGCCTTCAAACTCCTACTTCAGGAGATGATGAGCCTCAATATAGCACCTAGGCTTCGGTTAAAGGAAAAGGTGTGATAGATATGTTAATAGAGGAAGGAGTTAAGGCGGTAGATGCGATCAAATTCTCGGTCCTCTCACCTAACGAAATTAGAAGGTACTCCGTAGCAGAGATCTCCGCACCCGAAACATATGATGAAGACGGTATGCCGGTCACAGGAGGCCTTATGGATAGCAGACTCGGAACACTAGAACCAGGTCAGAAATGCGCAACTTGTGGTAACACCGCCGCTAGATGCCCCGGCCACTTCGGACACATCGAGTTAGCCGAACCTGTTTTACACATAGCCTTCGTTGAAGATATCCGAAAGATACTGGTCTCAACATGCAGGTTTTGTGGCAGGCTTCTGCTACCTCAGGAGGATATCGACTCGTATCGCGCTAAGTTGGCTGAGAAGAAGCCTTCTACACCTACTCTTGCTGAAGATATTACGAAGGAGATCCTTGCTAAGACTAAGAAGGTTAAAGTCTGCCCGCATTGTAATAAGCCTCAATATGAAATTGAGTTCACCAAACCCACTACCTTCCACGAGATTACTGAGTGGGGTGGTGCTACACGCCTACTCCCAGTCGCTATACGGGAGAGGCTTGAGCGGGTGCCGGATGATGATCTTAGGCTCCTAGGATATGATCCATCCACCACTAGACCGGAGTGGTTTGTTTTACAAGTTCTTCCTGTGCCTCCTGTTTGTGTGCGACCATCTATCACCTTAGAGTCTGGTATACGCTCTGAAGATGACTTAACTCATAAGCTCGTTGACATACTGAGGGTTAATCAGAGAGTTAAAGAGAGCAAGGAATCTGGTACACCGCCTCTTATAGTGCAGGATCTGGTTGATCTACTTCAGTATCAAGTTACAACATACTTCGATAATGAGGTATCTGGTATACCTCAAGCGCATCATCGCTCTGGCAGACCGCTGAAGACCATAAGCCAAAGGCTAAAGGGTAAAGAAGGAAGGTTTAGGGGTAGTCTATCGGGTAAGAGGGTTGACTTCTCAAGCAGAACTGTAATCTCTCCTGACGCTAATCTAGATATCTGTGAGGTGGGTGTGCCGTACGAAGTCGCAAAGAAGCTCACTATACCAGAAAGAGTAGCTCCTTGGAATATAGATTTCCTAAAGCAGTTAGTTCTGAATGGTCCCGAGAAGCATCCCGGCGCTAATTATGTGATCAGACCAGATGGTGTAAAGATACGCCTAGACTACGCTTCAGACCGCTCAGCCCTAGCAGAGAGCCTAGGTTTAGGGTATGTTGTCGAGAGGCACCTTATGGATGGGGATGTAGTCCTCTTTAACAGACAACCATCACTACACAGAATGTCTATAATGGCTCATTTCGTTAAAGTGCTGCCCTACAGAACCTTTAGACTACACCCAGCCGTCTGCCCGCCTTATAACGCTGACTTTGACGGCGATGAAATGAACCTCCACGTGCCTCAAAGCGAGGAGGCTAGAGCAGAGGCTCTTATGCTTATGAGGGTGCAAGATCAGATCATTTCGCCTAGATATGGTGGTCCTATCATAGGGGCTATACGTGATTACCTTACAGCAGCGTATCTACTGACCCACGACTCAACCAGACTTACTAAAGAGGAGTTTACTAGCCTAGCCTTGGCTGGAGGGTATGTTGGTCCTCTACCAGAGCCTATTGTGAAGTCGCCTGAGCCGCTTTACAGCGGCAAGCAGCTCTTCTCACTCTTCCTCCCGAAGGACTTTAACTACGTTATGGCTTCTAAATGGGCTAAGGGTAATGTGAAGGATGTTATAGTGAAAAATGGTGAACTGGTAAGCGGGGTCATAGATAGAGCAGCTATAGGAGCTGAGGAGCCTAACAGTCTGCTCCACAGAATAACCAAAGATTACGGCACAGACGAAGCTAGGAGGTTCCTAAACTCTATACTTGCTGTTTTGAAAGCCTATATTACGAGAAGAGGCTTCACCTACGGCTACGATGACCTGGAGTTACCTAAAGAGGTTCGAAAGAAGATAGACGAATCTATCAAAGAAGCATATAGTGAAGTATCTAGGCTCTTTGACCTCTATGAGAAGAAACAGCTACCTTTGGCGCGAGGGTTATCGCCCGAGGAAGCGCTTGAGCTATACATTGTGAACGAACTTCAGAGGGCAAGAGATAGGGCCGGAAGAATCGCTGACAGATCCTTCCCAGAATCGAACCCAGGGGTGATCATGGCTAGAACTGGCGCTAGAGGCTCTCTGCTCAACATAGGTCAGATGGCGGCTTCCTTGGGGCAGCAGTCTGTGCGTGGTCGCCGTATAGAGAAGGGTTATCAAGATAGGGCCCTACCACACTTCCTCCCAGGCGAACGATCTCCTGACGCAAAGGGGTTCGTTAAGTCGAATTACAGAGATGGGTTGTCTCCGGTGGAGTTCTTCTTCCACGCTATGGGTGGGCGTGAGGGACTTGTGGACACAGCTGTCAGAACACAGCAGAGCGGGTACATGCAGCGTAGGCTTGTAAACGCCATGGAGCACCTTAGAGTTGAGTATGATCTTAGTGTGAGAGACCCATATGGGCACATCATTCAATTCGTTTATGGTGAAGACGGTGTTGATCCGGCTAAGAGCGATCACGGTATGGCTGTCAACATACCTAGACTCGTAGAAACAGAAGCTCTCATTGCTAAGACGTCTAAGCCAGCATCAGAAGAGGAGGTCAAGAAAGTTGTTTCTAAATACGCTAAGGAGCTCAACCCAAGGTTGATCCAAGACCTATATGCGGCTCTCAAAGAAAACCCGCTAGAGATCAAGTCTGTAGAAAATGTCTGCAAACGTATAGTAGAGCTTCTTAAGAGGGCTACGGTTGAGCCCGGTGAGGCCATTGGTGTGGTTGCTGCGCAGTCTGTAGGCGAACCAGGTACCCAGATGACACTCAGAACCTTCCACTTTGCAGGTGTTAGGGAGAAGGATGTTACACTTGGCTTACCTAGGTTGATAGAACTGGTTGATGCTAGAAAGCAGCCTAGCAAGGCTTCGATGACGGTCTACATAGATCCAGATTACGCCGCGGCTGAGCTCAAGAAGGCGGAAGAGGAGAATAAGGAGAAATGGGCTAAACTTTCTCCTGAAGAAATAGAGCAAGAGAAGAGTAAGATATTGAACAAGGTCGCGCTCAAAGTCGCTAAGCAGATCCTCTTCACCAAAGTCAGCGACCTCATCGCTGACGCCGAAGTCGACTATGTGAATGAAGCGATTGTGCTAAGATTCGATAAGGATAAGCTTTCTGAAAGAGATTGCACACTTCACGAAGTTAAAAAGGTGGTTGAGGCGGGTAAGCGGAAGGTAGAAGCTGATGAGGCTAACCTCACCTTAATAATCCGCTTAGAGGGACTTGACCTAATAGGCTTGAATATGCAGTTGGATAAGATACTGAATATGAAGGTTAAGGGCATACCTAACGTTAACAGAGTCACGGTTGAGAAGGAGGGTGATGAATGGTTCATAAGAACCTCTGGTTCAAACTTTTCTAAGACACTTAAGGTTGAAGGCGTAGACCGTAGAAGGACCATAACTAACAACATCTTTGAGATAGCGACAGTGCTTGGTATAGAGGCAGCTAGAACAGCGCTCGTGAACGAAATTATGAGTACATTAGATGAGCAAGGGCTTGAAGTTGACATTAGGCACATATATCTGATCGCTGATCTGATGACAGCCAAAGGAGAAGTTCAGCAAATAGGTAGGCACGGTGTAGCTGGGACAAAGACGAGCGTTCTTGCCAGAGCCGCCTTCGAGATAACAGTCCCAACACTGGCTGAGGCTGCGGTTAAAGGCGAAGTGGAGGAGCTTAAAGGCGTGACTGAAAACGTGATCGTAGGTCTTCCTATACCCGTTGGTACAGGTATGGTGGATCTATTTATGCACGGTTGATCAACATGAATAAGAGGGAACTCGGTCAAATACTACTAAAAGCCGTCAAGACGGGCAAATGTGTACTAGGGCTTAGAGAGGTTCAGAAATCGATACGCGGCTCCAAGATAGTCATCTATTCAACAAAAATACCTAAAGACAAGCTCAAACAGCTTATCGAAGCCTGCCGAGCCGTGAACGTCCCAACCTTACCATATGAGGGGACATCGTTTGAATTGGGTAGTCTCTGCGGCAAAAGGTTTAGGATCTCCGCTTTAGCTGTCAAAGCAGCTGGAGATGCTGATCTTACGCCGTTGCTGAATGAGGCGGTGCAGCCTAGTTATGCTTAAATTCATCTTCATAGAAGGTATACTGTCGGGTTGAGGTAGTGAAGAGGAGGCTATGGTTACACAAAGAATCAAACTAACCTCAGAAGAGTTGGGCTTAATGTCGCTCTTTCAGAACGTATCGGGTGCTGGTGTCAGAGACTGCGTTATAGATGAAAAGAACGGAAGAGTGATCTACGTAGTAAACCCAGGGGAGATGGGGCGAGCCATAGGCAAGAATGGTATAGTGGTTAAAACGCTTCAGCGTCTAGTCGGTAAGCCTGTGGAACTCGTTGAATATTCTGATGACCCGAAGACTTTCATAAAGAACGCCCTCGAGCCTAAATATGTTCTCGATGTTCGCTTAACAGAAAAGCTTGACGGATCTAAGATCGCTGTGGTGGTCGTTGACGCTAAGAAGAAGAGCGCTGTTGTGGGTAGAAATGGCAAGAACGCCGAGAAGGCGAGGCTCCTAGCTAAACGCTACTTCCAGATAGCGAATGTACACATCGTTTCCCAATAGAGCATTGAAAACTGATGTCTGATGGATAGTAGAGAGGGTTACTGGAAGCCGATTCCATACTCTCTGCTAATTTGCGTAACATCTTGTTTGGTAGATAAATCAGCGGTTATCTAAAGGTATATATGATGGAACTCTGTCAGCTGGTGTTGCGTAAAAGGCGAAGAGAAAGTTGGGTTTAAAAGAGTTCCTATCATCTACTTGGCATACGCTAAAACTAGCTAGAAAGTCTGGTAGAGAAGAGTTTATACTCTACCTAAAACTAGTCTTTTTAGGGCTTTTTGTAGTTGGGAGTATAGGCTTTTTAATACTCTTTGTAAGCGCTCTTATAAAGCTGGGCTAAGGGTGAAGAATGTGAGTGAATCCAGAAGCGAATCAACTATAGGCTCAAGATTCTTCGCCGTAAAGACAACTGGTGGGCAGGAAAAGGCCGTCGCTAACTATGCCTATACCATACTTCTACGGAGACAGAAACCTATCTATTCGATTCTTGTCTTGGAGGGGATGAAAGGGTATGTTTTGTTTGAAGCAACTAATGCGCAGGTTGTGACAGAGACGGTTATGGGGTTCAAGCACGTTAAGAGCACAGTTCAGGGGATGATGCTCTTCAGCGACATCGAGAGGTTCCTTGTATCCAAGCCTGTTATAGCTGAGTTAAGCGTCAACGATATTGTGGAGATCATCGCAGGTCCCTTTAAAGGCATGAGGGCTAGAATAGATAGGCTTGAGATGGCTAGAGGAGAAGCTACGATAGTCCTATTAGATACACCCTATCAGCTCCCAGTAACAGTCGACGCTAACTATTTGAAGCTAGTTAAGAAGACGGAAGGCGGTGGGTAGAAGATGGGTGAAACGAAGACGGTTGTGGCGCTGATAGTTGGTGGAGAAGCCAACGCAGGCCCTCCGCTAGGTCCAGCACTAGGCCCACTCGGCGTTAACGTGATGGCTGTAGTTAAGAAGATTAACGAAGCAACAGCCATGTACAAGGGTATGAGGGTTCCGGTTAAGATAACGGTTGATACAGAAACTAAAAGTTTTGAGGTAGAGGTTGGTACACCAACTACATCGGCGCTGCTGGTTAAGGAGGCTGGGATAGAGAAAGGCTCGGGGAACCCCAAGACTAACTTTGTAGGCAATTTGACTAGGGAGCAGATTGTTTCGATAGCGAAGGTGAAGATGGGAAGCTCCTATGCTTCTACACTTAAGTCGGCGGTAAAGGAGGTTCTAGGTTCTTGTGTCAGCATGGGTATAAAGGTTGAGGATAAGGATCCGAGGGTTGTGCTTAAGGAAGTGGATAGCGGCGGATGGGATGATATACTTTCTAAAGTATAACAAGCTTTTATAACCCCTCTTTGGGCAGAGTGCTTAACTAAGGTGTCTAGGTTGGTAAGCGCCGAAAGCCTAAAGCAGCTCGTTCAAGAGGCAAGGCAGAAGGCTGTTAGGAGAAACTTTAGCCAATCTTTTGAGCTGATCTTAACATTTAGGGATTTGGATGTGAAGCAGCCGCTAAACCTTAACGAGATCGTCTTCTTACCCCACCCTTTCGAGAAGAAACCAAAGGTCTGTGTCATCGCTTCAGGAGACCTTGCTCTAAGAGCGCGTAACGCTGGTGCTGACTTGGTTATAGATGGTGACGAGCTCGATAGGCTTGCTAACCAGAAGAGGATGATCAGAAAGATAGCATCGAGCTACGACTTCTTCTTGGCTGAGGCGTCGCTTATGCCTAAGGTAGGTAAGATACTTGGTCAATTCTTTGGCCCAAGGGGGAAGATGCCTACACCCATACCACCTAACGCGCCGATTGAGCAGATGTTAGCAAGATACCGCAGCGCTGTAAGGGTCAGGAGCCGAAATCAGCTGGCTGCGGCCTGCAAAGTGGGTGATGAGAAGATGGCTGATGAGAGGATCATAGATAACGCGCTAGCGGTGATAGATGCTGTCGCTAAGAAGCTGCCGATGGGCTTAAAGAACATAGGGAAGGTAGTTATGAAGCTCACCATGAGCCCACCTAGCATTCTTCAGGTAAGGTGATATTGTGTTGTCTAAAGTTAGGCTTGAATACCCAGAGAAGAAGGTGAAGATGCTCACACAGCTGGAGGAGCTGGTTTCACGCTACAATGTGATAGCTTTAGCTAAGTTGAGTAAGGTCAGGGCTTCTCAGCTGATGAGCCTTAGAAGAAAACTCGCTGGTCAGGCTCGGTTTCTTGTTGCGAAGAATACTTTGGCCAAGAAGGCGCTAAGGAAGCTTAAAAACTCTGAAGCCTTTGTGAAGCTTCTAGAAGGGCAGAACCTTCTTATCTTCACAAACCTAGACCCGTTTAAGCTTAATCTGATGTTGGAGAAGAATAAGGTGTTTCTGCCTGCGCGTGCTGGTGATGTAGCTACAGACCCGATAGTGGTGCCTGCGGGTAACACAGGCTTGCCTCCTGGACCGGTGCTTAGTGAGTTTAAGGAGTGTGGTGTGCCTACTAGGATAGATGCTGGTAGCATCTGGGTCGCCAAAGATACCGTAGTTAGACAGAGGGGTGAGGTCATCTCACCTAAGTTGGCTGGTCTGCTGGCTAAACTTGGTATAAAGCCGATCAGAGCGGGCATCTCCATCAACGCAGCGTATGTAGACGGCATCGTCTTGATGGAGGAGGATCTGAAGATCGACTTAGAAGAATACACCAAACAGATAGGAGGGTTACACGCTCAAGCCTTGGCACTTGCGGTTGAGGTGGGCTACCCGTCTAAAGAGAGCTTACCGCTGCTGATAGCGAGAGCGGTTCAGCAGAGCTTTGCAGTAGCGGTTTCAGCAGGCTACCCCGCTGATAGAGCTACAACAATGAGGATAGTTGGTGAAGCTCATCTGAAAGCATCGGCGCTTGCTGGGGAGCTGCGTAAGAAAGGCTACTCTTAGAAATAGGATTTTTCAGCCGAATAGTGCTGCTAGTCCGGCGAGTGCTTCTTCTTCGCCCTTCTTTTCCTCCTCTTCCTTCTTCTCTTCTTTGGCTGGTGCTGCTGCTGGTGCTTGTGTCGGTGCTGCTGGAGCCGCGGTGGTTGGTGCTGCTATTGGTGTTAGTGTGGCGTTCTTTATAGCTTCATCTATGTTGATCTCAGATAGGGCTGAGACTAGAGCCTTCACCTTAACTTCGTTGGGTGTTACACCGGCTGCAGCTATCACCTTCTTCACATTCTCTTCAGTTATAGGCTGCTGAAGCCTATGAAGGAGCAGAGCAGCATATATGTATTCCATAGCCCCTCGTCATCTGCTCGGGGATGCGAGCAGACTATTTAAGAGTTTTGAGCAACGTACTCAATGATCTAAGTTATCACTATCATCAGCAACCTTTCGAGGTCCGATGGCTCGGTGGGATCAAGATAGGAGACGCCTTAGGGGTAACATCAACAAAGAGCTCGCTGATAAGCGACCATGTAGACAAGAGGGCCTATACGCGATATAAAGGGGGTTGAAGTTTAGGAGCTGCTACCCCTTTATATATCTTGATGCAAGTTGGGGGGTAGCGGTGCATCCCCTTTTAGAAAGGCTTAAATCACCCCTTAAACCTATAAAAAGAGTGAGGAAAGGGGTCGGAATCTCACATAGAGAATTGAAAGGAAAACAGGGGCTAACAGACCAAGAGATCCAGCAATTCTGAATCTCACATAGAGAATTGAAAGTCGCTTAGAACCCGCCCTTCGGGTAGGCGGGTGCGCAAGAATCTCACATAGAGAATTGAAAGGAGCGTAATCGAGGCGGTAATGAAATATGCTGTCGCTAAGGAATCTCACATAGAGAATTGAAAGCTATTAAACCACCTATACAACCAGCTATACTGGAAGTCGAATCTCACATAGAGAATTGAAAGTATTAAGCTAGGTCGTATATATAGCGGTAGTTAGTTAGTGAATCTCACATAGAGAATTGAAAGTTCACTGTAATTGGTTATGCCGTTACATTTGCAGCAGAATCTCACATAGAGAATTGAAAGCACCCTTCGCCACCCCGTAGATTTCTCGCCAAGTTGAAAGAACCTCACATAGAGAATTGAAAGTATTTGACTATTGGGTTGAATGGATTGTCCACACATTCCGGAATCTCACATAGAGAATTGAAAGGAGTGGTGCTCATTTTTCCACCCACTTCTACCTTTGGGAATCTCACATAGAGAATTGAAAGACAGCTAGAGGTCTGGTAGCAGCTCCTTTGAGCTCCAGAATCTCACATAGAGAATTGAAAGGCTTACATCTTCGACATATTGGTTGAGAGCGGCGAGTGAATCTCACATAGAGAATTGAAAGACTTCTACCTTTCCTGTAGTGGCTAGAAGAAAAAATTGAATCTCACATAGAGAATTGAAAGATAGATCAGCTCATTCCCATATATTCTATATATTTAAGAATCTCACATAGAGAATTGAAAGAAGTGTAAAATATATTTGACTTATAGCTTAATGTTATTTGGAATCTCACATAGAGAATTGAAAGTTTGCTTCTGCTTGAGATGCAGAATACGCTGATAAAGAGAAGAATCTCACATAGAGAATTGAAAGATTACAACGTGCTGCTGCGGAGTATTACCG
>JAAOZN010000013.1 GCA_011605775.1 Nitrososphaerota archaeon
ACATCATCAATCCTATTATTGACATCATCGATCCTCTTATTGAGAGGTTCAATCTCCTCCCTAACTATCTTTCTTATCTCCGGTAAGACGAGCCTCCAAGCGGCTTCTTTCACAGCCTTCGCCATTCGCTATCTTTACAACTATTCGAAAATATAAGCTTTAGTGGCCAGCAAACAAACTGGGTAGATAAAGAACTCTCTTACCCTGCTGAAGAATGTTTAAGACGTTGGGTTTGTGCAGCTAGGTCGTTGAGCAAAAAAGAGGAAGAAAAGAACTTGTTAAAGAGGGCGGAGCGTTTTCTCGAGACTGCAGAGTACCAGTTGAAACGAGGTTTTTATGACCTTGCGGTCTTCAGCCTCGAGCAGGCGCTTCAACTCTTTCTTAAGGCGAAGCTCTTGGCTAATGGTGTTGACTACCCTAGGACGCACAGTGTTAGGTCGTTACTGGAAGCACTTATGGAGGTCGCTGAAGAAGATAGGGCTGTTATAAAACGTATTCTAGATACGCATTTGATGGATTTTGGTGTCCTCGAGGACGCATATATTACATCGAGGTATGTTATGAGAGAGTTTAGGAGGGAGGAAGCTGAAAGATTAGGTAGAGTCGTTAAAGAGGTGATAAGAGATCTCACACAGAATTCTAGTTAAGAGAGCGTTACAGAGAAGGGCGGTATTCAATAAGCTCCAAGAACACCTTCAGATAATAAAGACGGTAGTTCAAAGTCTTGATCCGGACGCTGAAGTCTACCTTTTCGGCTCTGTCGCTGAGGGTAGAAGTAACCTATCAAGCGACATCGACATACTGATAGTAACTAAGACGGATCCGGCTACCGTGCATTTGGAGCTGTGGAGGGCCGGTGTGAAAGAGCCGTTTGAGATCCATGTGCATACAAAGGATGAGGCTGCTTTCTTCGTTGGTAGGGTCAAACTTCTTAAGGTCTAGAATCGTTATCGTAATGAGGCTGTTAAAAAAATATAAATATTTTTGAATTGTTATCAAAGGCTATGTCGAATGAGATAACGTTAGAGGATTATAAGCGTGCTTACAGGGAGATGGAGAAAGAGGAGGCTAGAAGAGGCTTCATCGCACATCTAGTAATCTATATTCTAGTCAACATTATGTTAATCGCCATCAATTTAATCTACGTTCCTGGAGAATTGTGGTTTTTCTACCCGCTCATAGGCTGGGGTATAGGTGTAGCTATGCACTACCTCTTTGGCGTGCGATGGCTTGAGAATACGCTTATAGAGAAAGAAGCCAAGGCGGAATATCGAGCTAGAGAAGGCAAATAACCTAACCCAACCCGCATCAATTCTCTTTATTTTGAGTTATTCCAACTTGTTTTATAGAAATTATCTCTTCTTTTCTGAATAGAAAGAGATCGACAATATTTTCTAAGCAAGGAGAGGTCATTTAATATAAGTTTAAATACTTTGTATAACACTGTTATTATTGGGGCTTAATGGAACCAGCAAAACTGTTTGAAGAATACAAATACGACTTCAAAGACCCTATTGATCAATACGTTCACATAAGCCAAAAGGGGCTCTCTAGGAAGGTAGTGGAAGAAATCTCTGCTATTAAGAATGAACCATCTTGGATGCTGGAGTATAGGCTGAAAGCATATGAACACTTTCTGGAGAGGCCGATGCCCATGTGGGGTGCTGACCTATCAAACATAAACTTCGACAATATACGCTACTATGTCAAGGCGACTGAGCGCGTAGGACGATCTTGGGACGAAGTCCCGGAACAGATCAAGAGAACTTTTGAAAGGTTGGGCATACCGGAGGCTGAGAGGAAGTTTCTAGCAGGGGTTGGTGCTCAATATGAATCTGAAGTCATCTACCATAGCATAAAGAAGGATCTCGCGGAGAAGGGTGTAATATTTACTGATATGGATAGCGGTCTTAGAGAATATCCGGAAATCGTCAAGAAATATTTTGGTAAGGTGGTTCCTTACAATGATAATAAGTTTGCCGCGCTTAACAGCGCCGTGTGGAGCGGGGGGAGCTTCATTTACGTCCCAGAGGGTGTTGAAGTAAACATACCGCTTCAAGCATACTTCAGAATCAACGTAATGAACATGGGGCAGTTTGAGAGAACCTTAATTATAGCGGAACCGAACAGTAAGGTGCATTATATAGAAGGGTGTACTGCACCAATCTATTCTTCAGACTCCCTACATGCAGCTGTGGTTGAGATTATAGCAAAGAAGGGTGCGCACGTAAGATACACCACGCTTCAAAACTGGTCTAAGGATATTTACAATTTAGTGACTAAGAGAGCGCACGCTTACGAAGATGCTACTGTCGAGTGGATTGACGCAAACGCCGGTAGCAAAGTTACTATGAAGTACCCTTCGGTCTATCTTTTAGGTCGGAGGGCTAAAGCTGAGATAATTTCTGTTGCGTTCGCTAACACCGGGCAGCACATTGATTCTGGTGCAAAGGTGGTGCATTTGGCACCCGAAACAACCTCCAAGATAACTTCCAAGTCTGTTTCTAAAGGAGGTGGGAGAACAACATACAGAGGGCTGCTTTACGTGGGTAAGGGCGCATATGGTGTCAAAGCAAGTGTAAGGTGTGACGCCTTACTTGTAGACGACCACTCTAGAACAGACACTTATCCATATAATGAGGTTTATGAGGATGATGCGACCATAACACATGAGGCTACCGTAGGCAAGATAGGTGAGGACCAGCTCTTCTACTTGATGAGCAGAGGCATACCAGAACAGGAAGCCCTGAGTCTAGTAGTGACAGGATTCTTCAGCTCATTCACAAAGCATCTTCCGATGGAGTATGCCGTTGAATTCAACAGATTGATAGAGCTGGAGATGTCTGGAACGGTAGGTTAGGTGAAGTGGTTGACGCTCAAACTGATAGAAGACATCTCTAGAAGGCTAGATGAGGGGAAAGAAGAGCTAGCCAAGAGGTTGGAGAGCTATGACCGCTTTTTAAAACTCCCGTTAGAGACTTCACCGCTCTATGTCAAGTATGTTGACCCGAAGTTAGCTGAGGTGGATCTTAGCACCTTAAAGGAAGCAGATAGCCACATTGATTGGCCTATCCCATCAAATGTAGCGCAGATACTCTATAACGGGAAATGTGTGGTTAGGCTTAGTGCTGAGGGTGTAAGGCTTCAGACGATCGGCGGTATCAAGGAAAGAGTTGATGGTGTTGATTATAGTCGCCTAACCCTTGGCGAAGATAGGTTTTCAGCCCTAATACAAGCGCTTTATACGAGCGGGCACATTCTCATAGTTGAGAAGAACACGGTTATTGAAGAGCCGATACACCTCGTTTCACTGGTGGACAGATCGCTTGTAGCTCGCAACCTTATTATCTTAGGCGAAGGTTCGGCGATAAAGGTAGTAGAGGAAATCTATTCACCGAACCCATTTGAGGGTAATGTTTTCTTCGCTTATAGTAACGAGATCAAACTGAGTGAGAACTCGTCGCTAGAATTAACCACCATACAGGCAGCCGCTCCACTATCTAAACTATACAACATTAGGAGGACATCTCTGGGGAGGAACGCATCTCTAGACTGGGTGACAGCATATTTGGGTGGAGCTTACCAGCTGGCACGGGTAGAGCATAGATTAGTAGAGGAATACGCATCGGTCAAAGATACCCACATATCTCTGCTAACCAGTAATCAAGTATTCGATTTAACGACAGATCTCATTCATCAATCCCAAAAGACAAGTGGAAGCATAGTTGCTAGGTTGGCGCTAAAAGACAGCAGCAAAGCTATAGCAAAAGGGATGATAAGGATACCATTTGAGGGCAAGCAGTCTAACGCTTACTTATCACAACACGCCATAATGCTAAGCCCAAGCGCAGCAGGCATAACCATACCCGGGTTAGAGATTTTGACGAACGATGTTAAAGCCACACATTCATCTTCCGTCTCACAGCTTGATGAAGACCAGATCTTCTATATGATGAGTAGGGGGCTGAATAAGGAAGAGGCTATCAAGATGCTCACACTCGGCTTCTTTGAACACGCATTAGTGAGAATAAAGCGGCAGAGCGTAAAGGAGGGTGTACGGCATATGCTTGATGAAAAGTGGCGCGGTAGGCTGGCAACCTTTAAACCGATAGAAACAGCACCTCCTAGAGTCGAAAAGAGCGGAGCAGAAGATATCTTCGAAGGACACTATAAGTATAGGTGAATGTGCTTGAAGAAGGTTGTCGCTAGGCTGAGTGAAATAAGTGATGGTGAAATCAAAGTAGTAGATGTTGATGGTGAGGAGGCTATACTTGTTAGGAGCCAGGGAAGAGTTTACGCCCTTTCACGATACTGCTCACATGAGAAAGCAGACCTTTCAACCGGATTCTTGGCAGAGGATAGGTTGGTCTGCCCTCTACATCTATCACAATTTGATCTTGCTTCTGGTGTGGCTTTATCCCCTCCTGCTACCGAGCCGCTTAAGTCATATTCGGTAGAGGTGGTTGGTGATGACATTCTTCTGGATATTTGATTTAAAGGTTTTTATAACGGTGTTATCTAAAGTAATATCGGAGGGAAAGATTTGAAACTTGATATACTGGATCTTCACGTCGAAGTCGCGGGCAAAGAGGTCATAAAAGGGCTAAACCTATCAGTCGCTCAAGGTGAAGTCCATGCGCTTATGGGTCCAAACGGCTCTGGCAAAAGCACATTAGCTCACACAGTGATGGGTCATCCAAAGTATAAGGTAACTAGAGGCGATATTTTGTTAGATGGTGAATCAATATTAGGTCTCACTCCAGATCAGCGAGCTAAAAGGGGGCTATTTCTAGCCTTCCAATATCCTTACGAAGTTTCTGGCATCACGGTTACAACCTTTTTGAAGGCGGCATACACAGCTTTGCGCAACGGCGGTGAAAAAGAGAAGCAGAGCATGATTTCATACCTTGAGTTTCGAAAACTATTGAGAGAGAAGCTGAAGGCTTTGAAGATTGAGGAGTCATTTGCTGATCGCTATCTTAACGAAGGTTTTTCAGGCGGGGAGAAGAAGAAGTGTGAGATTCTCCAAATGGCTGTTCTGAAGCCTAAGATAGCGCTTTTAGACGAGACCGATTCTGGTTTAGATGTAGATGCTTTAAAGATCGTTGCAGAGGGTGTTAATTCGTTGCTAGGCCCTGATCTCGGTGTGTTACTGATCACACACTACCACCGCATACTCAACTACATAAAACCAAGGTATGTCCACGTGATGATGGATGGCAGAATAGTAAAATCGGGCGGCGAAGAATTAGCTTATCTGCTAGAGGAAAAGGGTTATGACTGGCTGAAAGAAGCAGTATCCAGTAGCCAACAAACCTAAATCCAGATCCAACATACCCTAATGTAGCGTGGGCCGGTCGTCTAGACCCCCTGGGGACAAACACTTTCACGCAAGGTGGTCCACTCTGGTAGGATACCGCTTTGGCAAGCTCGCCCAAAGTGGCGGGGGTCGGGGGTTCAAATCCCCCCCGGTCCACTAATAGCTAGCGTTCCGAAAATTTGATTAGTCTTTCGAGGTTTACGGTTAGGTTTGCTAGTGCTTCGAGGGCGGCGACTTCCTGTTTACTGTGTGCCTCTATACCTAATCCGAGTAGGATTGTTGCCTTTGTCTCTGCGGCGAGTTCAACTACGTGTCTTAGGAAGGTGTATGCTTTGTCGAATCCTGTGGTAAGTATGAGATCAGTTAGGTTGTCGAAGATTATCAGGGTCATGTTTGAGAGGTTTAGTTCAGCTAATGCTGCTAACATTTCTGAAGGGTCTTTTATTGAAACGTATGATCTTATCGCTTCTAACTCGGAGTGCCGTGTGAGTGTTAGGTATATGTATTTTACATCTAGTGGTGTAAGCGCCTCTTCTACTACGCTTCCTCTTCTTGTGAACACAGATATGTCGTAACCTTTTGCTAAGGCTTCTACTGTTAATCTTTTGAGAATCAGCTTTAAGGTGGTTTGTGTAGTAAATTCCAGTAGAATAGCTTTTCCAGCGTTTTCTTCTAGTGGTTGACCTAATATTAGGTTTGACGCTTTTAGTGTATCTTCGGTGATCGGCTCGTTTAGGAAAGGTAAGGTTATGGGCTCAGAGGTCAGATCTGCTAAAGATGTTTGGAGCGTGGAGATTATGCCGAGCTTTGATGCTTTCCGCCAATTTAACTCTAAGACCCTATTGATCTTTCTTACGAGGAGGCTTGCTGCTCTAGGTGCGGTGTCTGCTATCTGTGAGAGGATAGATGATAGGAAGCTGTTAAAGATGGTTATAATCTTGATGGATGGGTCTTGTTTATGCTTCTCTAAACATTTGGCTATTGAAATGTATCCTTCAGCGTCTGCCTCTATATCCTTCAGCACATCGTAGAGAAGCAAGCGGTTAAGCAACTCGCTGCCTAAAACGTTTTTGAAATCTGGGAAGGCTGCTAGTAATATCCTCTTGTATATTCTGAGAGCAGCCTCTGTATCAGAGACATTATGCAGGCTCTTATCTACTTCGATCTTCTGCATCAACCTTCCACCATCCACACCGTATAGTATATCACCAGCCAAAAGAAACTCTGCTCGTTTTAAGAGCGCGTCATCCAACTTATGTGCCTCTTCGGCTGGTAGGGTTGCGTAGGCAGCGTTTATGACGGGTAAGTAGGGGTCGAGAAGCGAGATAAGTTTGTGTTCGTGTAGATAGTCTAGCGTCTTTTCTATAATCGATACTATTGTTGGCGGTCTATCTTCTGTGAAGACGGGCTGATCCTCGACGTATTTTACATAGGGCTCTATATCGGTCTCCTTCAC
>JAAOZN010000014.1 GCA_011605775.1 Nitrososphaerota archaeon
CACCTCCTCAACCTATAGCACCTTTTAGAGGATAGTCTTCTGTGCAGCGGTTAAGCTATTTAACAACCTACCATAAGAGTTAGGGTAAAAAGATATTGTGCCAAAAGATAGCACTATCTTAACGGAAAGCAGTTGATTGGCTCGAGATTAAGGCGCCTTCTTCCTGCTGAGCACGGGGCGACTGCGATATGGCTTTACTCCACTTTAGCAGGCTTCCTCACACCAGAGAAGCCCCTAAGCGCGCTAGGCTTATTCCTAGCTGTAGCAACATCGGCTGCAATATATTTTGCAGCAGCTCTATCCATTAAAGCTCTGAAGCTAGGCAGATATATGAGGAATAACGTGTTGGCATTAGTCGTAGGTTCGGCGAGTTTAACACTGTTTATGCCGCTTAACCACTACATTTTGGCAGGGGTTGTAGGTAGCAGAGAGTTAGCGATCTGGTTTCTACTCCTCTCGTATACAATTGCAGCCACTTTATCAGCCAGAGTGAGGGTTAGAAATGTAGTATCAGATACGAGACGATTTGACCTACCGCTTCTTGTGGGCTTATCTGTCCTAATTTCAGAATGTATTTTGCTGACTTTATTCGGTCTATTACGCTATACCGCTCTTTTCTCAGTTACTGCCATATTCTTACCAACTCTTATCGACTTGTTGAAGAATGATGGTAAGGGAGGTAGAAGTGGTAGGATAAAGATTATCGGATTGAGCTACATGTGTAGTGGGCTGGTATTTGTAGCCTTTATTTCACGGTCTTGAGGACGATGTTATGCTGAGGTTTAGGATCGGTGGAGAGCGCTTGTAACCTTAAAGTACTGAAGATCTGAGCCTAAACTTCGATGGTCCTGTTGATGTGCCGCTCTATTAGGTAAAGAAGGTGCTTATTCTTTAAAGATTCGTTCGTTTCGATTTCAAAATCTGCGTTGACTCTTAGGGTAGCGTCTTCTGAGGATGGGCATCTGTGGTCTAGCCGATCTCCAGCAGACACAGTTATCAAGGACCACTCAACGCTCTTTCCGCTTCTGCAGATGAGGACTGCCCACTTTGAGCCGCGCTCAGCTTCTACGAAGCCTAGCTTGCTCGAAACTTCGGTTGAACCCCAGCGCTTCTCTTCGCAAAATAGTTCCTTGCATGTGCTGCATACCCACACATCAACCACACCTATAACGTCTCCGTTGTGCATGAGGTTAACAGCCCCAGCGTAGACGGGCGTATGCTTGCAGGTCACTGAGCTTTCACCTCTTAGCTTCTAGATCTTTAGGTGTATAAGAGTCTGACCATAGGTAGTCGAAGTAGTTCTTTGCGAACTTCGCTAGGCTAGTATGGGCTGACCAGATGGCGAGTTGGGATTCGTTTTCAGAGCCTCCACCTAGCACGAGGATGACTTGGTTGGTGTCTGCAATCACTCCTCCGCCGAACATCTGATCCCTAAGTCTTACTTCACCTAGTCTTGCTAGGGCAGTGATTATGCTTCGGTCGATGTTGGTTGTGAGTAGTATGCGAACCTTAACCTTTTGGGTTAGTTTTGTGAAGGTAGGTGTGAGTAGGTTGGCTAGTCTTGTGGAGAGGGTTGGTATGGCTACCAGTAGCTCTTTTTCGCATGAAGATATTGTTTCTTTGATCTTGCTTAGGATGTTGTGTTCGCCTCTTATGATCCAGATTTCAGGCATCTCTCTTACGCCTCTTTGCTCGTAGATTGGTGTGAGTTCCTCTAGGATTCTCCGCTCGTTTTCAGCCATCTCCTTCTCTAGCCTCATCTTTGTGATCTCTATGCAGGTTGCTGGGTGCTTGGGGTAGAATCTGCTCGGTCTTGAGCGGTCAGAGGCTACCCAACCCTTCTCCTCCAAGCTGTTGAGTACCTCGTAGATCTTTGAGTACGGTACAGCTGATTTTCTGCTTAGCTCGGCTGCGGTCTGCTCGCCGTACTCTACTAGTGTTGTGTAGGCTCTTATTTCGTATTCGGTTAAGCCGAGTCCTTCTAACGCTCTGTATACGCGCTCGCTTATAGGCAGCGATCCCCACCTTATACTAATAATTTGGCTGGCAACTCTTATTAACCTTAATAGTGGTAAATCGAGCCTCAAACACAACATTTATCTAAATTGCTGGGTGTTGTGTAATTTATGCGAGAGGAGCGTTGGCAGAAGCTATTGAGGGAGGAACGTGTGGCTAGGTTAGCTACGCATGGAGATCAAGGTAGAATTCATCTGGTGCCTGTGTGCTACGCTTACGATGGTAAAGATATCTTCATAGGCACGAGCCTAGATTCTAAGAAGGTTAAGAATGTGAGGAGGAATAGTAGTGTTGCGTTTGTCGTCGACTTCTATGTTGAGGATTGGTCTAAGCTGAAGGGTGTTATGATACAGGGGAGGGCTGAGGTTATTGAAAGGGGTAAGGAGTTTGAGGAGGCGAAGAAGCTACTTTATGAGAAGTATCATCAGTACGAGGCTACTGCGCCAATAGAGGAGGGCGAGTCAGCAATCATAAAGATTAAGCCTGAAAAGGTTGTGTCCTGGGATTATGAAAGTTAGAGTGTGGATAAACTTTATCTTACGCTTTATGCAAGGGAAGAATTAGCCGGGATCGCCTAGACTAAACAGGGGGAGAAATCTCCCCAGCCTGGTAGGGCGCAGGCCTGCTAAGTCTGTGACCCGCAAGGGTCTCGGGGGTTCAAATCCCCCTCCCGGCGCCACTTCAGGTACAGTTCTTCTATCATCATTCGATCAAGCTTTCCCCAGTCCACGTGCTGAGATTTTGGTTGACCAAACTATATAGATCGTTGAGTTCTTTGTCGCTGAACTTAACTTCCATAACTTGTAGGAAGTCTTTGTCGATGCCTTCTCTAATAGGGTCTGTATCGTTTGGTTTGAACTGCTCTGGTAGCCTACGCAGCTCCTCTCTGCAATATTTGTCGAAAACTGAAGCAAGCCCTCTGACTTTCTCTTCATCAAGTCTTGTAACATCTAATATCGGCTGGAGTCTCCAGTGGGTCATCTTAAGATCAATCCAACGCCCTCTAGTCTCTGATCTATTCGCTAAGAGTGAGAGTATCCCCCAAGTCGTATTCAGCCATAGACATAGAGCCTTCACCCTATCCTCATCTTTGCCGTTTTTGAGTCTAAGCGCATAGAAGATATTCGAGAGAACCTGTTCAGCGGCGCATATAGCTATAACATGAGCGGTGTCAACCCAAATTCTGTCTGGGACAAGGAGTGTGCTTGAAAATAAATTCATTAAATAGTCTCTCTCCTGGTCTTCTTACTTCCCCATCCTTCGACCTCGCTTCTCGTGACATTATTCTGGTGTTAGGTTCTGTTAGCATTCGTGACCTTATTTCCTCTTCACCTCCGTAAACAGCTGGATAAGAGCCTGGGGTTCCTTGAGGTACTCTTTGGAAGGCGTCGTGGAATTGGTGTCTGTCGATACCTATTGTTGCTATTTCGCCCAGCCTTGCCATCGGAAGATTTGTGTTGAATATTATTCCGTCTAATACATCGCTTGCTATTTGCGTCAGCTTTGGTTCTGGGAAGGCTAGAAGGCTCCCCCAGTTAAATATCCTTTCAGCAAACTTCTTCCTCGAAACCCTATAAGCGTAGGCTCTAGACCCATTAACCTCAAGGTAACCACCATCTTTTGTTGCAAGTATCTTGAACGCTAAGGCCCTAGCCTCCAAAGACGTCGATGGCTTTCTAAGTAAGATCGTAATGGTGGCCTCCTCATCTTCCTCATGTGGTTCTCTCCGCCTCGCAACTACAAGCGCCTCGCTTAAGCTTGTCGATTCAGAGAAGTTGTAGCCGTTTTCCGCATCATAGCTCACTACTATATGCTCAAGATGTAACTTTCTCAACAGTAGGTTGCGTGCTAAGAACCAGCTTACACCAGTCAAAAACGATTTGGGTAGTACGAAGGCTATCTTACCACCATCCCTAATCAGTTTGGAAGCGAGGTAGAGGAAGAGAAGACCCTCACCAGCCTGACCTATATTATATACTTCCTCAACATCAAGCTTGGGTATAACGGCGTATTGCTCATTTAACTCCTTGAAGCCACTTAAGGTTGTTAGTCTCTCTTCCGGATATGTCAACGCTCGAAGGTTTCGCTGTATTATCTCTCTCACATCACTATATTTATCTAGAACATCTTTTCTCACCGCTCCATCCACTATGAAGCCGAAGAGACCTCCCCTCTCCCTCCCCCTCTACCCGTGGCTCTTGTGAAGGGTGGGTTCATGATTAGAAGGTCGAATTCAGGTATCTCCTCCGGCACTTTCTCAGCCTCAGTTATGGATGCTGCTTCAGCCCCCTCTGCAAACTTTTGAGAAGCCCCCTCAAACCACATAGCTATCGATGGTATTCTTCTACCTTTCACGAACTCCAGAGAGCCTAACGTTACTTTACTATTCTCTTTCCCCAAAGGTATAGTGTAGGTATTCATGTGGCTTACTTTTGTTGTTGAATCTTGCAGCGCAAGGTTTGTAGAAGCTATCTGAACAGCATACCTTAAGGTGTCAATACCCCAAATGCCTTCCTCAAGCATCGACTTATGGAAACCTTTGAGATCTACTTCACCTCTTCTAAACCTCGAATATATGTATAGATCCTTTAATGCGTTATATGCTGCCGTCAATAATGTTCCGCTCCCACACGTAAGGTCTCCAACTACAATCGAATCCTTAAACTCTTCAAAGATGCCAGTTCTTGTAAAGACAGTAAGGTAAGCGAGGAGGTAGGCAGCTGGAACCGTGGTAAAGTATGTTGCGAAGCCCTTCCTTACAGCCCAATCCCCAACAACCCTATGATAAATCTTACCGGAGAAGTCCTTTTTAAGAAGGGTTCTTTTGGAGGCACATGTCTCTGCGAGCTCAACAATCTTCTTGAGGGCTAGGGTTATGTCTGGCGGCAAGGCATCAACGACTTGAATAGCTAAGTTATAGACTGGTTCGTAATCGACTTTTTTCGACATCTCCTCGAAAGCCCTCCTTAACCCAAGTTTGAAACCGTACTGACTACACAGACTACTTATACTGCTTAGCCCTAGCTGAGCGTGTATAGACTCGTAGAATGTTGTGCTAAGCAGTACTGTTAGCGCAGCCTTAGCGTAAATCAACTCCCCTATATCCGCATAATTACCGACGGAAAGCCCATACAGCTTATAAAATATCTCGTAAAGGTTTCTAGCTATCTGTTTTCCTTGGTCAACGCTACTCAAACTTTCAACAAACTCGTTGATTTTCTGCTCAATCTCGCCGATTACGCGTGTAAAATCTTCCTCACTTATTATGAACTGTACAGCTTCATTCAATATGGAGGTCAGATCTGTAATCCTTGCTTCCATCCAACCAGTAACCCATCTAGACTCAACTTTTTTACTGGTTAAATAAGCGAGCAACACCGCTGAGATATCTGCCGGGGCTATCAACCTAACCTCAAAGACGGAGCTCTTCAATCTCTCTTCGAGCTCTAACTCCGTAAGGTTCGAGGGAAAACTTTCCTTATAGTAAATCGCCACACCCAAATCTCCAAATTCTTCTTCAATTCTACGCTTCACATCATTCTCTGCGTCCACCCGCGAATAAGAACCCTCTAAAACCACCTTCACACCATTTACCCACACCACGACATCAGGCCTACCCCTACCTGATAGATGCTCACTCACAGCTCTAAAGCGTAGCTCACTACTCAACAGACGAGCAAGAAGCACGTTAAGCCTACTCTCAAAAGCCCTCCCAGAAGATTCAAACCCCAACTGAATCCTTCACCCTCCCCAATACGCGCATCTTCCTACATCTTCCCCTGTTTCTACACATCTACTACGCATAAATGATACCCCATCTAATTGATCAACTCACCTTATAAGGGTTATTACTACACACAAAAATACCCCCAACATCTCAACCACACAAAGGCTTGGTGCGGGATCCGGGATTCGAACCCGGGACCACCAGCTTGGGAGGCTGGCATCCTAACCACTAGACCAATCCCGCTCCACAAAACACTACCCGAACCCTCCTTTAAACCATTACCCCAACCAATCTCAAACCATAAAGCGTAGATGTGAGCAAAATCTTTAACCTAATCTAAACCATTAGTTAACGTGGCGCCGCGGTCGCCTAGACAACAAGGGGGAGACATTAGATGCCCCAGCTCGGTAGGGCGCAGGCCTGGAGCCTAGGTAGCCAGCGAGCCTGTGACCCGCAAGGGTCTCGGGGGTTCAAATCCCCCCCGCGGCGCCAAACCTTAGAGTTATTCTGCGCTGCTAAAAGATTATAGGCTTCGGAATCTTTTGCATAAGGGGAATGGGTAGGTTTAGGGTTGGCACATCCGGCTACAGCTACTTCTGGAACCCGGGTGTGCCGACACCCTTTGAGTGGTATCTTAAGCAAGGCTTCAATACCGTTGAGATTAACGCTAGCTTCTACCGATTCCCCTCACCGAGTTGGGTGAAAGCGTGGGTTAAAGCGCCGAGAGACTTCGACTTCTCCATAAAGGTGCACCGCTCGATAACCCACTACACCAAACTTTCAGAGAAAGCCCTCAGACTGTGGAGCAGATTTGAGGAGCCGTTCAAGCCCATCGGGGATAGAATAGCGTTCTGGCTCTTCCAGATGCCCTCAAACTTCAAACCAAACGAAAGAAACATAACCAAACTAACACACTTCTTCACAAGCCTAAACCTAGGGGAGAGGGCAGTCGTCGAATTCAGAGAGCGGAGCTGGTGGCGTAGAAAAGACGACCTCAAGACCTCTGGGGTCTCTTTCTGCTCAGTAGACGCACCAGACCTACCAAGAGACATAATCACCCTAAACGACCTGATCTACCTTAGGCTACACGGAAGAGAGGAGTGGTATGCCTACGTGTATAGTAGAGAGGAGCTAGAGGAGATCGTAAAGAGGATAAAGGAAGCAAACGCTAAGATGGCTTACATCTACCTCAACAACGACCTCGGGATGCTAGAAAACGGCAGACTGCTCATGAAGATGCTGCAGATTTAGGTAAGTTTATCTAACAATAAACCATATAGCCTTCTGCCCACGTTGACTCGACGACGCATCTACCTAATCGTCTTTCTCATCCTAATAGGGTTCACAGCACTCGGCTCAGCGACAACCGTAGATAGAAGCGAAGCAGATAAGATATTAGAAGATGTGAGAAAGACCGTGCCAGCCACACCAAGCATCATAGATATCTTCAGCAACAACATAAGAGTAGTGCTCCTCATGCTCATCCCAGGGTTAGGGCTTATCCTAGCACCATACGTGCTCTACAACACAGGACTAGTCTTCTCAGCATCTGGCGTAGTAAATAATATCTCCGGCGTTACACTCTTCTTAACCACTACTATCTTACCATTCTTCTGGCTTGAGTTTGCAGCCTACGCAGCCTCCATAACCCAGAACCTCTATCTGATCTGGGCGATTAAGTCCAAGATTCTAAGATATGAGTTACGCAACCTCGCTTACACACTAATCGCTATAGCTGCTCTTCTTCTGCTAGGCGCTTGGGTTGAAATGATCTTTATTTCGTCTTAGCTTTAACTCTGTTGTTAGCCTTTTCGAGCAGCCAAGGCATATACTTCTTAACCAGCGCAAGCATTTCATCGTTCCCAATTCTGGTAAGCCTGCCCTCATCATACATCGCCTTGATCTCATTATGGATCTCAACCACACCAGGCGTCGATTTAGTAACCTTGTTATCACCTGTGAGCCTAAAGTAGTGGTTTATCCAGAAGACTACACCAGCAAGACCAGAGTATTCTGAGACAGCCACACCAGGCGGTCGATCTAGAAGCTTCTCTGTGTCAAACGGTAGGTACATCTCTATGTTTTTGAGAAGACCATCAGCATGTATGCCAGCCCAGGTAATGTTGAAGTTTTCACCTACAATAGGGTAGTAGGGTGGGATGCTGTAGCCTACTTCTTCCTCATAATATTGGGCGATCTTCGTTATCACCCTAGTATCCATACCATCCAAGTCACCTTTGATGGTCGCATACATGAAGACCATCGCCTCTAGCGGCACATTTCCAGCCCTCTCACCTATCCCAAGTAGGGTGCAGTTGACTAATGATGCACCGTAGAGCCAAGCGGAAACAGAGTTTGCAACACCCATATGAAAGTCGTTATGCCCGTGGAACTCCAACTGCTCCGATGGGACATCACAGAGGTTGTTTATGACCCAGATGAGCTTCGGAACACTCCTCGGCAGGGCTCCAGCGTCCCAAGGTAGTCCTATACCTAGAGTATCACAGACCCTTACTTTAAACGGAAGCCCGTATTTGCGTGAAAGCTTCGTAAGCTTCTTGATAAACGGAACCACTACTCCAAATATGTCTGCCCTCGTGGAGTCTTCTAGGTGCACACGAGGCACTATACCAAGCCTAAAAGTCTCCTCAGCCACCTCAAGATACTTTGAAATCACCCTCTCACGACCTAGCCCAGGGAACTTATAGAAGATGTGGTAGTCACTGACAGGCGTAACCATGCCGCACTCCTCAACCTTACTCTCCTTTACGAGCTTCAGATCTTCATAG
Source organism: Nitrososphaerota archaeon (assembly GCA_011605775.1). Taxonomy (NCBI): domain Archaea; kingdom Thermoproteati; phylum Nitrososphaerota; species Nitrososphaerota archaeon. The sequence continues at coordinate 8,533 of JAAOZN010000014.1, forward strand.
GTTGGTCTCATCCAACCAGCTATGATCGGATATTCGTAGCCGAGGTTTCTACAAGCCTCAACAGCTTCTCTATCCTTCTTGGAATATAGAAAGAACTCCGATTGTAGGATCTTTCCCTCTGGGCCGCCTAGCTCGTGAAGTAAGGTGTAGAGATCCACGATCTGCTTGACAGTATATGGTTCACGTGCTTGCTGCCCATCCCTGAAGGTCGTGTCAGTTATCCAGATCTTCTCAGGTGTCTTGAGTGGGAGGAGTACGCCGTCGAAGACTGTTAGCGGCGGTTTATCCCAAGGAAAGAACTCTTTGTAGAGCTTTGGCTTAGGCACGTCAACAACCTCATAGTCAGGAAGATCGATGGACTCCTTCCTAAGGTATGCGAGGAATTCCCTTCGCTTCTCCTGATCCAGATACTTTATACTCAACTTCCCCTAACATAACCTCTTGGATAATAAGTATATTACCTTATCGGTCATATGGTCAAATTAACAGTTGGACATCTTCCTGCTTAGCAAACGTCGAGCGGTGCCGACATTTGATTAGACAAGTGGTTATCGTACATGGCTCGGCTCAAATACCTTCGCCTTGTTACTATCCTCATATTTGTGCTGAACAATAGACCAGATGGTATTATAGCTGAGAAAAGTCTTGTTGACGACTAACCGTAGTCTTAAAGCAACTGGGAAGTAGAGAGAGGGCGCTCTGCTGCGTAAGGTTTAGAAGGGTACGTGGATAGGCTTAAGATGGTGGGCGTCAAGTTGGTTGTTGTAGTTGCAATTGTTGGTCGTAAGAAGTCTGGTAAAACTTGGGTGATGGAGTACCTAATTTCAAGACTCGCTGGGATGGGCTTTAAAATCGGTGCTGTGAAACATATACACGAGGAGGGCATAACGATAGACACCACCGGTAAGGATACGTGGCGGTTTGCTAAAGCGGGTGCTAAGGTCGTTTTAAGCGCTTCACCAGACGAGTTGGCTTTGATCAAAAGATCCAAGATGTACTACAGCAATTTAGATAGCATCCTAGAGTGCTTGAAGGGTGAAGATTTAGATTTCATATTCATAGAAGGGTTTCACTCCCTTGTAGCGAAGAGAGCGGATGTATACAAGATCTTGACAGCCAAAGATGCTGAGGACTTAAATGGACTTCTCATAGGTACCGAGCCTCCTATTTTAGCCGCTACCGGAGTTATAGGTGAAAGTGTAAGTCGGCTAACAGATCAAAGCCCACCTATAATCAATCTGAAATTGAATGGTGAGGAGCTTGTTAACAGAATCAAGGCTTTGGTTCAGAAGAAGGAAGAACCATAACCTCGCCTATAATATCTTCTTCGTTTGCCAAAAGAACCTCCTTGGCGTCGCGGAATCTCCTTGAGTCTGAGAGCCTTACTCTAACCGCTTTACCTCTATAGGTAAAGGTTGCAGTACCGTCGATCTTCTCTAAAGCGCGGAACCTTTTGTTAGTAGCACCCATCGCGGCTTGAATGCCATCAGCGACACAGGCTTTTACAGCAACGACAGCCTTAAGCTCTTTATCCCTTGGTTCACACCCTAGCTCGACCGAGGCTCGATAGAGCATTCTGACACCTATTGCTACTCCGGCACACAACTCGCCGTGGAAGCTTTCACCAGCCTTGAGCATAGCTTTAAGCGCCTCACTCTTCGGCATATTTAGTAATCTTTGTGGGAGAAGTGCACCATATACGCAGTCTTTGAACGCATCATATGGCTGTATGTGTATAACATCTACGCTTTCTTTCAAACACATCTTAACATTAATCACCTTATTCCCGTAGTTGAGAACTCTGGCAACGCGGGTCTTGGTCCCCTCATCGCTATTAGAATGGGTTACGATGATTAGATGCGAATAACCTTTAAATGCATCGACTACCGTATGGGCGTCCTCAAATATCTCGATCGCAGCCTCCCCCTCTTCGTCAAACGTTATCGGCTTTGCTACACCTATCCGCTTAATCTTTAACCACAAGCTGATCTATCATCTACTTGGGGTTAAATAAGATTTAAACATCTCTATCCTTCCTTACCCCGCTGTTGATGCTGCTTCATATTGATAGTAGTAAACTTTAATGTTTAAGGAATCTTTATTCCACCTAAGTTGGAGCACAAACTTAAGGATGGTCGCTCTCTCATCATAAGGGAGGCACGGCTGGAGGATGCGGAAGCGATATTAAGTGTAGTAAAAGAGGTGGCAGCGGAAGAAAACCTCATCTTATTGGATAAAGGAGAGTATGATTTAAGATCAGAGATACGCCACATCCTTACAGCCAAATCAACTGGTAAAACCTTGATACTGGTAGCCGAGGTAGACGGCAAGGTGGTTGGTGTAGGAGAAGTAAAGGTCGGCGTGTTTAAGAAGAACAGCCACACCGCAGAACTCGGTCTTGCAGTCACAAAAGCGTTCAGAGGGCTAGGCGTAGGTAAAGCCCTCATGGATGAGATGCTTAGCCGCGCAGAGAAGAGTGGGGTAGAGAAGGTCTGGCTCAGCGTCTTCTCAACCAATGATGCCGCTATCGCGCTATACAGAAAATTTGGATTTATAATCGAGGGAATTAGGAAGATGCAGTTTAAAATCGGCAACACCTACGCAGATGAGCTGTTAATGGCGAAATTCCTACCCTTTAGAGAGACGCCTCCACCCGATAGGTAGGCGTCTTCTGCTTACAATTTTATTTAAACCTTTTATAAAGAATCTGCATAAGCAACATTTAGTGGGGCTCGTTGGTTCATTGGGCGATGGTTATAGATCTAAGAAGGTGTATCGGGTGCAGAGCATGCATGGCTGCTTGCAAAGCTGAAAACAACACGGGCGGCGGCATGTTTTGGATGTATGTGTTTAGAAGAGAAGTGGGGAAGTACCCCAATGTGACGAGGAGATTTCTGCCTAGGCCCTGTATGCACTGCCGTTTCCCTTCTTGTGCAGAAGCGTGTCCAACACAGGCTAGGCACAAGAACGAAGCTGATGGTATTGTCCTTACCAACTACTCAAAATGTATTGGTTGCAGATACTGTGTAGTCGCCTGCCCATATAATGTGAACTCTTTTAACTGGAAGGAGCCAAAGAAGAATCAATACTTTGACTGGGAGAGCGAAGGGATGGATCTTTATGGTAGGGGTGCAGTTAAGGAGTATGTTGGGGACGCTATCCCACCGAATCTTAATCCTGATGTTGCTAGAAGAGATATCCCTACTCTACAATACCGTTTTGTTGGCGTAGTGGAAAAATGTACCTTTTGTAGCCACCGCATTTGGTTCGGTGTAAAAAGAGGTCTTAAACCCGGCGTGGATAGGGAGGCGACACCAGCCTGTGTTATTACGTGTCCAGTGAAGGCTTTACATTTCGGCGATCTTGATGACCCTAACAGCAATGTTTCTAGGTTGTTGGCTAAAAGAAGGTGGCAGAGGGCGTTAGAGGACCTTGGAAACGAGCCTTCCGTTTACTACTTGTTTTAGGTGATTTGTTATGACGCCTGAAATATGGGGAGTGAAATTAACAAGAAAGTTAGCTGCTTGGTTATCATTCCTTATATTCCTCATACTAATCGGAGTTTACGGGTTTACGAGAACTTTGCTGGAGGGACATTGGTGGACAGGTCTACAGGTTCCATCGATGGGTGGGGCAGTCTGGGGCCTATACGTAACAAACTACATCTTCTTAATAGGGGCAAGTGCCGGTGGTTTCATTATAGCGGCCTCAGCGCACATATTTAATGTAGAGAGGTATAAATCCATTTCCACTCTTGCAACGCTTCTAGCGCTCATCATAATCCTCCTCCCGCCCATCTTCATCGCAGCTGATTTGGGGAGACCCGATAGAATGCTGCACGTCGCCTATCCAACACCTAACCTTAGATCCCCTCTCTTCTACGTCCTTCTCACACTCACCCTCTACATACTTCTACTCGTACTCGAAGCTTGGTTCTCGATGAGGAGGAGGCTGGTGATGAAGAAAAGCTGGTTGACCCTAGGCTTCGATGACCTTTCGGAGTACTCGACAAAGAGAGATGAACGCACTTTGAAGGTGCTATCTTTGGTAGGCCTTCCCTTAGCTGTTTCGGTTCACTCTGTGACTGGCTGGATCTTCGGCTTGATGAAGTCACGGCCCTTCTGGCTCAGCCCGCTGATGGCGCCCATCTTCCTTTCCTCGGCATTAGTATCTGGTGTTGCGCTTCTCATCTTTGTTTGCATAATTGTTAAGAAGTTCGCTGGCTTTAAGATCGAACAAGACACATTATCAGATCTCGCACGGCTCCTGTTTATGATGATACCAATAGACATCTTCTTCCTAATGATAGAGGTGCTTACTGTAGCCTATGCTCACGAGCATACCGACATGAGACCGCTCACCTTCTTACTTGCTGGCTCAAATGCGCCACTCTTCTGGTTTGAGATTATTGTGGGCGCACTTATACCCTTCGTAATTCTTGCTTTTCCAAGATTTAGAAGATCTACTAAGCTACTTGCCACGAGTTCTTTGCTGATCTTGGTGGGCATATGGTTGAAGAGGTGGAATCTCTTGATGGCTGGCACCCTATTCACCCACGAGTGGTTTGGGTGGGCTGAGTATCCGCTAGGCTCGTATACTCCATCGTGGGTTGAGTGGTCGGTGATGACAGGTATATATGGTGTTGCTGCGCTTCTTTTCACATTGGTTATCAAGTTCCTTCCGGTAGAGGAGGAAATGAAGGCTATGCCTACCCCAGCTATTGTAGAGGTGGAGTAGTATGGGCGAAGAAAAGATTACGAGAAGAGATTTCGCCAAGATAGTCGCAGGAACGGGAAGCATTATAGCGTTAGGTAGCGTGCTATCCAACCTTGATTCAAGCCAACTATTCGCAGCCTCCGCTGAGGAGAAAACCAGTTCCAACAGAATAGAGGATGTGAAGATACCCTCAGTAGATTTAATGTGCACGGTGAGCTGCGGTATCATAGCGAGGCGAGTCAACGGAAGGCTTGTAAAGATCGAGGGCAACCCTAACCATCCGATCAACGAAGGTGGGCTCTGCCCGAAGGGAAACTGCGGCATTATGAGCCTCTATGACCCATATCGTATCAAAGCACCTCTTAAGAGGACCAACCCAAAGAAGGGGAGAGGAGAGGACCCAGCGTGGGTCGAAATCAGCTGGGATGAAGCGATAGAGCTCGTCGCATCAAAGCTGAGAGATATAAGGAGAAGGAACCCCAATGCCTTTGTTTTACTGCACGGTGAAAACCAGATTCCAGAGTTCACCGCAGCTTTCATGTCAGCTTTCGGTTCGGTCAATGATGTAGGCAGAGGTAGCCTTGGTGAGGCTGCTCTTGATGTGGCTGACGCCCTCACGTGGGGTGCGCCAAGGCATAGAGTGGATGTGGATAACTGTAACCTTCTCTTGCTCTTCGGTACCGGGGCTGCAGCTGAATCCAATAGCCTCTTCCTGTGGTACGCGAGGCGCATCGCTGATGCTAGGGAGAGGGGCATGAAGCTCATTGTAATCGAGCCGAGGCTCTCCAATTCCGCTGCGGTTGCCGACGAGTGGATACGAATAAACCCGGGTACAGACTCCGCGCTTGCATTAGCTTTGATAAACGTTTTGATCGAGAGGGGGCTCGTCGATTACGATTTCATCAAGAATGCAACTAACGGCCCATATCTTGTAGATGTTAGTACCGGCTACTTTCTTAGAAGAGGAGGGAAGCCTCTTATATGGGACAGCAGAAGCTCTAGAGCTGTTCCTTGGGATTTCGGCGATGCTGACCCCGCTCTCACAGGGAGCTACGTTGTTGATGGTAAGGAGTGTAAGCCTGCTTTCCAGCTGCTCTGTGAGACCGTTGAACGCTACACACCAGAGGAGGCGGCTCGGCTCACAGGAGTGCCTGCGGATAGGATAATCGAATTGGCTGAAGAGTTCGGCAGAAGGGCGCAGATAGGCAGTACAGTGGTACTGGAAGGGCATGTGATACCATACAGACCAGTTGCCGCTGAATTCTACAGAGGTGTTTGCGCACATCAGCACGGGGTCCTCCACTCGAGAGCGATCCTCCTACTTAACATGGTGGTGGGGAACATCGACGCAGTGGGTGGTTTATCTATGATGAATGTAGGAGAAGGAGATGATATGAGCGGCATGTTAAAGACCCCGCCTTATGAGGTAAGGTTTCCGCCTGTGAGGATTGATCTTAAAGACAGCTTCTACCCGCTCGCTTACTATGGGATAAGACAGCAGGTATCGCTCAGCATACTTCACCCTGAGCGCTTTCTACTTCCATACAGGGTTGAGGCGATGATGATTTATTATGCGAACCCCTTGCTGCAGACACCTAATGAGGAGCTGCAGATAGAAGCATTCAAAGAGGTGCCCTTCTTATTCACCGTAGATTGCTTTATGAGCGAGTCGGCTGAGATGGCTGATGTGATCTTACCTGACCGAACCTACCTAGAGCGTTTTGACCTCGTACCCATCCATACTCCTACTCACACAGGTCACGCTCTTAGGCAGCCCGTAGTAGAGCCCCTCTACAACACAAAACACGTAGTCGATATACTAATAGATGTGGCTGAAAGAGCAGGGTTCCTCTATGGAGAGGGTGGCTTCAACGATCACCTAAATCGCCGTCTTGGTCTAAGAGGCAAGTATAAACTTAGCCTAAACGAAAAGTACACTAACGAAGAGATCTTAGATAGACTCTGCCGCTCACTCTACGGGGACGAATACGACCTTGAATGGTTCAAAAGGCATGGTTTGAAAGCAGAAGCGCTTAAGCCGCACCAAAGGTATGTAAGATATAAGCAGAAGGGAAGAGTCTACAGGATGCACCTCTACTCAGAGACGATAAAGGAGGCTGGAGACGCTTTAAGAAGAGAAGTAGAGCGTTTCGGGTTGAGGTGGTGGAAAAGCTACCAGTACTACCAACCCCTACCTGTGTATATAGAGCCATCTGTATACAATGGCGACCCGAGTTTTGATCTACATCTAATAACCTATAAGCTCGTTGAGCATACCCTCTCAAGAACCGCTCAGAACCCGTGGCTTATGGAGTTGTATGGACTTGGGGTACCTGGACTCGAAAAACCTGGACTACTCATCAGCAGCATCGACGCAGAGAGGAGGAACATAAAGGACGGTGAAGATGTCTGGGTCGAATCCTCAGCTGGGAAGCTGAGGGTAAGAGCTTTAGTGGTTGAAGGCATCAAGCCTGGAGTGGTAGGCTTACCTGCACACTTCGGCCACTGGGCTTTCAACCGCTACGCTAACGGGGTGGGTGTAAACGCGAACAGATTGATCCCGTTAGGTGAGGACTACACAGACCCAATCTCGGGGCAGCAGCCCTTTAATGACACAAAGGTGAGAGTCTACAAATAAGCCAGAGGAGGTCTGATCTATACTTTATACGAACCTCGGAACTCTCCTACTATCCACATTAGCTTAAGCATTTCTATTTTAAAGAGCGCTCCACGTAGTGAGGATTATAGCAAGTATCGTGTCAACAACGATTGTAAGTATGACAACGATGCATAAGATAAGTGCGACTAAACTTCCCTTTTTACTCCCTGAGTTGAATGCGATGCTGCCTACCACAGCAAGGGCTCCGATGGCTGCTACCCACTGCTTGACTGCGAAGAGAAGCGAGAAGGACGGTTGCGTTGCGTGAAAACCGAGTGCACCGCCTATCACCTCTGCACGCATAGCAGGGTAGAGAAGACTACCAGCTACAAAACCAGCTGCAAGTAATAAGCCGCCTAGGAAGAGGACCCTATTCGCCTTAGGCGCTAAGGCTTGAAGCCTTTTCTGCTTGAATGCGGTGAGCATCATCACAAACCCGGTGAACCAAACGACAGCGCCTAACACGAAGAATAGGACGTGAAAGAGAAGAAGTGGTGGTGCAGCAACCTCTTCGAGGAGGACCATGCCACCTCTGCCGTCTAAAGTAAAGCTTTTTAACCTTTTATGGTTTTTGCTAGGTGTTGGCCGAGCAGCTGCTTGAATTCCTCAACATGAATTATGTTTTGATAGCGCGTTGGACAGCTATCGCTATATTCATTGTTGGAGTCGTCTATCAGATATGGGTAAAGTGGGCACTGAGGAGACCAACCGCATACATGCTAAAAAAGATAGGGAGAGTTTCGCCGTTAGGATATAGAGTTGTAACGGAATTCTTCCGTACACTCATCACCAATATCGCTCTCCAGCTCTTTATTGTCAGAAGGAATCCCCTAAGATGGCTTATGCACTTTTTCATATTTCTCGGAGGCGTTGTCTTTGTTTTCTTCCACGCATTTCCACTGATGTTTGGCTACTCTAAATGGGAATTGTTTATAGGCGCATTAAACCCTAGAACTTGGATCTACCACTACATCTTCTTAGGAGTGATCTTAGCGGGTGTGATGATAGCTGCTATAAGAAGGGTATATCGCAGTGAGGCCCCAGAGGAGCTAGATAGATACAACCTACTACCCATAATCCTAATAGCGATTATCCTGATATCTGGTCTCATAGCAGCCATAGTATTACAAGAGCTTTATCAGATCGCTGGGTGGACCGCTTGGGAGCTAGAGTGTTTCAAGATTCTACACCTGGTCGCAGCCTACACTACGCTAGCGATCTTCCCATTCACGAAATTCTTCCACTTCTTTATACGCTGGATCGCGATATCAGCAAACCTTTACCTCTCATACGAGCCTATGGAGCCGCAGAGGGTTTGCATAAACTGCGGTAAGGGGTTTGCTTCAGAAGCCAGAATGCAGGAACTAACGTCAATAGTCGGCGAACTCCAAGAGGGTTGGCTACTTCAGTACTGTCCTGAATGCAGGAGACTCATCAACTCGAAGCTCGATAGATCTGCGCCCTCCATCACTAGGCCGCAGGCTACGTGAGAGGCCTAGCTCTGAGGAGGCGTTGTGCGGTCTCTATCTTCCTCTCAATCGACGTCTCTACGCTTTCTTCGTATCGTATTGCACCTGTTGGGCAGATAGCGGCGCAGTATGGTAGCAGCCCTTTAGCCCTCCGCTCTGGGCAGAGGTCGCATTTCACCATAAGCTTGCTCTGCTCATCTATCCTCGGTACACCGAACGGGCAGATAAGATAGCAGTTGCGGCAGGCGATGCATCTTGACTCATCAGCGCGCTTCACCACACCATCAGGTAGTTTAATTATGGCTTCAGCTGGGCATACATTAACGCAGGGTGCTTGCTGGCAGTGCATACACACCGTAGGCGCCCACTCACCTTTACTAACTTCTTCCACGAAGATGAGCTCCAACCCCCTATGCGACTTCAGCTGCTTGCAAGCCAGTACACACGCCATACAGCCGATGCAACGCCTCTTGTCGATGCGGAGAATCTTCAAAGCAGACACCTCACTTTCTTTCTACACAAACAGGGATAGCCTTATAGTTCGGTATCTTTGATATGGGGTCAAAGTGCTTGGGGACGACTAGGTTGACCCATCCTTCTTTAAACCAGTGCATAGGCATCGCAACACAATCATCTCTTATTGTGTCGGTCACCTCAGCAACAGCCTCCACTTTACCAGCTTTGCTTCTTACAACTACTCTATCGCCTTGCGATATACCTAGCTTCTCAGCGGTCGCTGGGTGTATCTCTAAGTAAGGCTTTGGGCACTTCTGTTTAAAGAAATCTATTCTTCCAGTCTCTGAAGAGGTCAAGAAGTGGTAAGGGGTCTTGAACGTTATGAGAAGTAGAGGGTACTCGGTTGAAGTAAGCTCAGCCGGCTCAGCGTACTCTACCATATAGAAGGCGGCTAGACCATCGTCGTGTGCAAAGCTGTCTCCATAAAGCCTCTTCTTCTCAATTTTATCGGATACAAGGGGGTCGCCAACCACCGCTAAGCCTTGCTCATCGATATCACGCCTTATGATGGTTTTCTTTGAGTGGGAACTTAACTCGTCAAGAACCTCTTCCGCTGAGCCATACTCGAAACCTTGGTTCGCGCCAAGGATCTTCGCTAGTTGGCAGATGATCTTCCAGTCTTCTTTGGCGTCTTTAGGTGTATTAAAAGCTCTTTTTAGCTTCACGCGCCTACCATCTACAGCATTTATTGTGCCTTCGCTCTCATAAAGCGTTGAGCCAGGTAGGATGACGTGTGCCAGCTTTGCTGTCTCGGTGAGAAAAACGTCTTGTACTACAAGTAGATCCAGCTTTTGCAGAGCATCCACCACAAAACCAGTTTCTGGTAAAGAAACTACTGGGTTTGAGGCCAGTATGTACATCCCCCTTATTTCCCTACGGTATGCAGCCTCTATCATCTCATATACTGTAAACCCCTCTTTTAATCCGTAAGAGCTTGGGTTAGGGTAGCTTGTTACCCCGCTGACGTGCCCCATAAGGGGTAGGAAGCCGCATCCTCTCTTCCCTACTTTACCCGTTGCGAGTGCGAGATTTATGCAGGCAAGCACCGCAGAGACGCCTTTTTGGTGCTGCTCTAACCCCCTTGAGTGAATGACCATAGCGGTGGGGGATTGTGCGTAGAGTCTTGCAAAGGCGCGTAGTTGTTCTTCTTTTACACCCGTGATTTCAGCTACTCTGGCTGGGGTATATTTAGATACAGCCTCCTGCACCGAATCAAAGCCCTTAGTCCTCGCCACTATAAAATCCCTGTCGATCAACCCGCTAATGATAAGCTGATTCAAGGCACCGTTTAGAAACGCCACATCGGTACCGGGTTTGATCTGTATGTGTAGATCTGCCATTCTAGCCGTCTGGGTCTTCCTCGGGTCTATTGTCACGATCTTAGCATCTCGCTCTCTGGCATCAAAGACGTACCTCATTAGCACAGGGTGGCATGAACACGGATCTGCTCCGATAATAAGGATCAGATTTGTGGCAAGCAGATCTGTCAAGGGGTTAGGGGGCTCGCTTGAGCCTAGGCTAAGGCTGTATGCGGCTCTTGCGGATGCAACCCCTAGCCTGTCGTTAAAGTCTATGTGGGGTGTTTTAATCACCTCGTAGCCTAG
>JAAOZN010000015.1 GCA_011605775.1 Nitrososphaerota archaeon
GTGGTGGGTTGTGGGGGAGAGCGGGGGTAGAAGACCCCGTTGATGGGGCGGGGGTGTAAGGCGGAAGGCTTCGGCCGACCGCTTCAGCTCGCCGCTCCCAATAGCTCAAGGCGTCGAATTTAATGGTCCTCCCTTGGAGGCGCAATCTATGCACGGCGACTGCGTTTTTGGGAAAGGTTTTATGTTTTGTTTAGGTAGGTTGGTTTATGCGGTTTAGAGCGTTTCTCCAGTCGTTTAGGGAGTATGTTTGGGAGCCTTCAGATGATGAAATCGCTTCGTTGGTGGGTTTGGATGTTTCTAAGATTAGGCGTTTTGACCTTAATACCTCACCATATACACCTACCCACTGGTTGAAGAAGCTGGGCTCTGAGTTGGAGGGTGTTGCTGTAAATCGTTATCCTGACACGTCATACCGTGCTTTACGTAAGGGGTTATCGAAGTATCTAGGTGTGGGTGAAGATTGTTTTGTTATAGCTAACGGTGGAGATGAAGCCTTTGATATAATCGCTAAAGTTTTCCTTGACGCTGGTTCCGAGGTAGTGATCTCTAGCCCATCTTATTCGATGTTTCGTATAGTGAGTGAGATTATGGGGGCTAGGGTGGTTTATGTGCAGCGAAAAGAAGATTTCGCTGATGATGTGGATGGGTTGATCAAGGCTGTTAACGATAGGACGAGGTTGATCTTTCTCTGTAACCCTAATAATCCAACGGGTAATGCTGTTAAAAGGTCTGATCTGCTACGTATTCTTAATGAGTGTGATGTAGGTGTGGTTGTCGATGAGGCTTATCAAGACTATGGTGGTGAATCGTTCGTCAAATTGACCGAGAGGTATAGCAATCTCATGGTCGTTCGGACGTTCTCGAAGGCGTTTGGGCTTGCTGGTGCTCGACTAGGTTATATTGTTGCTTGTGAAGATACTGTTCGGCTGCTCAATAAGGTTAGGCCCCCTAACAGTGTTGATGTGATTACTTTAAAGCTGGCTGAGTTGGCGCTGGAGGATGTTGAATGGGTTAAGCTTAGAGTCAGAGATACTCTGGCTGAGCGTGACCGTCTGATCTCCAAGATAAGTAGGCTGCGTGGTGTGAAAGTCTACCCTAGCGTAGCTAACTTCTTCCTAGTCGAGTTGTTAGAGCGGGTTAGGGATGAGGTTTACTTGGAGATGTTAAAGCGGGGGTTTGTGCTTCGTAAGCTTGACGACCCAGTTCTTAGAAGGTGTCTGCGAATTTCGGTTGGGTTGCCTAAAGATAACGATGCTCTGCTTGAAGCGTTACGTGAGGTTCTTTAAATCGCTCTATTCTTTAATGCTTTCTAATGTTGAAACCGCAGACCATATGGTTACTCTTGAGAAGGAGGGCATGTTGGGGTCTTGAGAGATCTCATCGAGGAGGCTTATAGCATTAGCTGCTCTAACCGCTATAGATGTTTTTTCATCTTGTAACATCGCTATCGCATCTTTAACAAGCTTCCTAATGTTTCTTGGTGTTATGGTGCTCTCCGCCACTTGCTGCAGGGTTGTTATGGCTTTCTCGAGCTTCTCTTGATTTTCCTTCTTCTTTTTGGCGCTCAACCGACTTCACCTCTTTGATAACTTTGCTCATCTATCTTGTTAGTGGCAGTAATAATTAACCTTTCTGCCTACTTTCACATAACATTAAAATATTAAGAGGCACATATGTTTGTTGAATGGCTTCGGTTTCGAGGAAGCAGCTGGCTGCAGCTTCTGAGATGCTTAGGAAAGGTGCTACTCTTCTCAGCGAGCCTTGTCCAAGATGTGGTGGTGTTCAGATCAAGTATAAAGATGAAGTCATCTGTATAGTCTGTGGTGCTGGTAAAGAGATGGTTGCTCAACCAGCAGCCAAGCCGTCTTCACTTAAAGAGGTCTTGGAAGCCAAGGCTCTTGAAGTAGCATATATGTTGAAAGATGAGCGTTCAGTCGAGCGGCAGAAGGAACTTCTTGACCTACTCTGCAGGTACGTCGAGCTTCTGTCTAAGTTGGGTTAGACTGCAGTTTGCTCAGAGGTCGACACAGATGCTAAAGAATCTTTAAGTATAAAGCATAAGTGTGAAGGAACAGAGGTAGCCGCCTTGGACGATGTTGAAGCAAAGTTAAGGAAGCGGTTGAATGAAGAAGAGTATACGCTCCTACACCTTTTCCTTACTACCCCGCCTAGCAGAATCAGAGACGTCATAGGTAAGTTGATGGAGGAGGCAGAGAAGAGCTGAAGCTAGAAAGGGTTAAACTTGCTGGCTTTCGGGGGTTAAAGGAAGACGAATATACCTTAGCTGATCTAACCGTCTTTACAGGAGGCATGGGCACAGGTAAGACCTCCCGCCTCCTAGCGGTTCTGTTTGCTCTCTGCGGCGAAGCCCCTTCTGGTCTTACATTAGATGATCTAATCAATACATCTTCCGACCACATGCTGGTCAGAGTAGAGGGGCGCATAAACAATCTTCCTTTCTACATCGAAAGGAGGAAAAGGCGTGGTGGACCTGTAGCGGTGAAGACAGATCTACCTGAGCAGCTGAAGATCGACCCGAAGATCTTTGTTGATGGTAGGGAGATATCGAAACTATTCGTCGGCGCACCCACAGAGAAGGCTCTTAAATTAAACCAACTCCTAGGATTTGAAAGATATGATCAAGTCGCATCTGAAATGACTCCTGTGCCTATAGAGCGAAGAATACAAGAGCTTGAAAGGCAGCTATCTGCTTTCAGGCAGATCGAGGATATCAGAAGGCGAGAGGCGGAAACCACCTTGGAAATAGGTCGGATTAAAGATAGGCTCTCAGCACTTCGGGTCAAATATATGATGGACAGCGCCATGGTAAAGTGGGCTGAGGAAGTTAGACAAAGGGCTGAAGAAGCAAAGCGGAGCGAATTAGAGATAAAAGGCAAACTTAAGCTGCTTGAACAGTACCGATCTCAGCTAAAAGGTTTGCCTGAGGGAGCTATAGGTGTTGAGGAGGAGCTGCGTGAGATGGAGGCTAGGAATGATGCGCTAAACCGAAGGATAGCTGTTCTAGAGGCTTCTATAAAGATAATCGATCTACAGAAAGGGATGAATGTTCAGACGTGCCCTCTATGTAACGCACCGCTTTCAAAAGAAGCGCTTGAAAGTTTTAAGCATATGGAAGAGGAGTATAGGAAGGTTGTAGAGGAGTATAGCAGCCTCCAGACCAGCCTAACGCAGAAGCGCAAAGAAGTAGAAGAATATCGAAGGCTTATGGAGCAGAGACAATTTATCGAAGCCCAGATAAGTAGATTAGAAGATGAGATCACGCAGACAAGAGTGCAGAGTGTGTCTGAAGAGGATCTGTCGAAGGCTCTGCAGCTGCTGAAGGAGGCGGACGAAACAAAACGTGAAATAGAACTGCTTGAAAGTAAGTTGAGCAGCCTTGAGGCGCAGAAACAAGCCTATCAGACCGCTCTTGCGCAGCTAGGTTCACAAGACGCTGCAAGCCTTGAACAAAGAATCCGGAAGCTCAAAGACCTTGCTGATAAGATCAAGCGTATAAGATCAGCGCTCATAGAGGCTGTAAACGAGGCTAAAAACGAACGCCTTGCTTCGATCCAATCTTCATTTAAAGAAGCCTTTAAGAAGATCTATCCATATGAGCGGATAAAAGATGTTGACTTTGAAAGCAAGATTGTAAGAGGACATGAGGTTCTCTACGTTAAGGGTAAGGTGAATGAAAGCTGGGTGTATGCGCACCAGATGAGCACGGGCGAAAACGTAGCTTTAAGCTTCGCCCTCTTATTGGCTGTTAATGAGCTAGTAAGTTCTCCTCTCCTACTGTTAGACGAGCCTGAAGAGGGGTTGGATGAATCCGGGATAAGAGGTCTTGCAGAGGTCTTAAAGAAGATGAAGCAAAGGACTCAACTCTTAGTAGCGACTAGAAGCCCTCTACTTGCCTCGCTACTTAGATCAGAGGGCAGCATCGAATGAGACCAATAGGGATAATAGCGAGCGAATCTTCAGAAAACGAAGCCCGGGTCATACTCAACCAATTTGAGGAGAAGAGGGTTAAGGTAGAGGATCTTGTGCTAGTAGACAATAGGAACGAAGGCAAGATACTTGCGGTCCTAAGGAGAGGTAGAGGAATAAACGAAAACCTCAAGGCTGGAGGATATAATCCTGGTGTGGCTTACGCGAGAGCCGGAGGACCCCCCTCAACAGCTAAGGAAACCTACGACTTCACGCTTTCAGTTATAGGCGAGGTCCAAGACGCTATTCAGCAGAACAAGAAGATACTTGCACCGGGTTCAACGGTCTTCCTCTTCGAAGATAAAGATGACCCGATGCGATACCTAGCTGGCACAGAGCATAAGCATACTATCGGCTACTACGAAGGTCATCCTACGTGGCGTGTGCCTGTCGATGAAGCGTTTATACCCTATCACATAGGCGTCTTCGCCTCTACCGGTGGTGGCAAGTCTTTCCTAACACGACTGCAGTTGATCCCCATGTTTCTAAACGCTGGGTTTGATGTGCTCGTCTTGGACTGGAAGGGGCGTGACTACGCACCATACTTCAAAAAGCAGAATGTGATCAGCATATCCGAGATAGCCTTAGACCCAGAGACGGTTATTTCGTATCTCTGCAAAAAGATGGGTAACTTCGGCTACCTAAGCCAGCAATCAAGGGGTACGGTAACACAAGCATTAGAGGAGTTCGTCTACTTAGAGAGTTGGCGCGGTTTAACTGTAAACGAGTTTAGAAAGGTCTTTTACACCAACATGATACAAGCCCTAAACCCACGCAACATGACTTCAGGTAAATCTTTTGAGGATCAGCAGAGGTTTGAGAGAGGGTATCGTAGATTAAGGGACAGCGATATTCAGAACATCCTCGGCACGCTAACAGCTAAAGATATACTTCATCTGGTAAGAGAGAGGAAGCTTATCGTTATAGATATGAAGAAGACTGGCAGAGACGAGAAGCTCTCAGTCTTCTTAACTCTCACCCGCTACCTTATGGATCTGATGCATAATGACGAGGATCTTAACCTAGCTCTTGTTATAGATGAGGGTCCGCAATACTGCCCCTTCAACCCAGATAGTATACAGAAAGAGACCACCGATATGATCATAGATCTTTGTGCACTAGGTCGGTCACATAAGCTCTGCAGCTGCATACTGTCACAGGGTATAGCGGGTGAAATAGGTATAAATGCTGCTGTGAGAAGAAACTTGAATACGCAGTTTGTGGGTAAGATTCACCCCCTCGACATGAATGAGGCTGGAAACTGGCTCTCTCCGTTTAACATAGATCCAAAGTTTCTTCTCTCCCTTCCGCCAGGGCACTTTTACTTCATGGGTAATATGAACCCATCACCTATACCGCTACTGATAACATTTGAGGTGAAGTAGGTTGCTGGACGATAATGAGGATGCTTGGCTCAAGCTACCCCAACCCCTCCAACACCAGTTCTTTAAGCTGGCCGAGAATGAGGCAGAGAAATGCAAAGAAAGAATTCGGAGGATACAGCAGAAGATAAGAAGCCTAAGTGCGGTGATAAGGGGAAGACCTATTTCAGATTCAGATGAGTGGAGGAAGTGGAGGGTCGCGGTAGTCGATGGCTCTAATTCGCCTACTACAAGCGAGAGATTAGGCATAAGAGTCGGGACATACTGCGCCTCCTACCTAATATTCGATGGTATGCGGCAGCTGGATGAAGGCTACATATCAAAATGCTACATAACGGATCAGCTAGAAGCATATAGAGAATCATTAACCTTACTTGAGCTTCTAAGGCTTAACCTTGAACGTGAACTTGCTTACTACTGCCTAAAAGAGAAGGATGTGGATTGGATTATACTTGATGGAAGCTTCTTCGGCTTCAGAGCTAGTGCACATAGAGTAAAAGAAGAGATAGTGGGTGTAGACGAATACCGCTTCGGACGAGAGTTGGTTTCAAACATAAGAGATAAGACGCTAACACTCATGGATTCAAGGAAGGTTGTAGGGTTAATAAAAAGAAGCCGAAGCGCCGCGATAGATGGTTGGCTACTACACAAATATGGCGATCCGAGTAAATGTGTTGGCGCGAACGACAAATATATTCTAGCAGTCCTCCTCCCACCAGGACACTACTTCGCATACGAGTGGATATTTGAGCGCCCAGAGGCATACCACTACTACGCTCAGATGAGAGCGCTCTACGATTACGCAATCCTCTCTAGAAGAAGGATTAGAAGCATGGATCAACTCTATGATAGTGCTAAGAGAAAAGTAACGCACAGCATCTATAAGTCGCTAGAATACGCAGTGGAGCGTATTACAAGTCTAGCGAGGTACTTTGTTAGATGTTGTGAGCCGCCACCCTTCGAATTTGAAGTTAAGGTCGGCACAGAGATAGAGCCTCTCCTCTCCTACTTTAAGGCGTTCCACAACCCCGCTACAGGGCTACCTTGGCCCATCGATCTGGTAGACCTAAACACGACTATCCCAAAAGGCTTTAACAAAGAGTTTGTGGAGGAGATAGAGGCGCTTCTTATAAAAGACGCTTCCTCGCAAAAAGAGGTGTTGCTCAATTACTTTACTTACCTTAACCCTCAAAAGGAAGAGGATTAGGAGGATGCTAACATACTCTACATTTTGTAGTGTATTTCTAGTATAATCGATGCTAGAAACACGAGTATCGCTGCTAAAAAGAATGTTGTTGTATAACCAAAGTAGTATGAGAGATAGCCAGACACAAATGCACCGATGAGAAACGCGATACCGTTCAACGAGCTAAAGACCCCCAACAACCCACCTTGCTTACCCACTGGCATCGCTCTAAAGAGAAGCGAGTTGAGGTTTACGTTGATTATAGCATAGGCTGCTCCTAACAGCGCGTAGACCACCATCGTTGTATAAAAGATGCGTGTATCTGCTATAAGGCTCGCGAAGACCGCAGCTAGAAGCATACCAATAGCTCTTGCAATCAACGCTTTACTCGCAACTGCGTGTGAAACTTTACCGCTGAATCTTTTCAGAAGGAATTGTGATGTGGCTGCGTTAGCAGCCACTATATAGATGTTTAGCAGAAATACTTCTGAATCTGATAAGCCTACGTGTTTAAGGTAGGGTGTGTATGGTGTGAAGAAGAGGTTAGCTGAGAGCGTAAATAGGAAGGATGCTGCAAATATGAGTGGTATCTCCCTAGTTAACGCCTTTCGACTCATAACCGCTATTGATTTGAAGTCGGTTAAGTGAGGGCGGCGGAGAAAGATCAAAGGGAGATGTGTAAGTCGGTGTATAAGGCCTTGCGCAGACCATAAGATGGAGCGTCTCTCTAATAAGATCTTTGGTTCAGGTATCTTTGATGTAAATAATAGAGCTGCGGCTGAAAAGATTGCTGGAATTATAGGATAGGATGTGATTGGAAAGAAGGCTGTCCATGCAACACCAGCAACCATGCCAATTATCTGACCAACGAACGTGTAGAGGTTTGAAATAGTATACCCCTTCTCCCACTGCTTCTTCGGCAAACTCTCTAAGATCAGTAGGTTGAAAGCGGGTGCGAAGGCTGCTGCCGTTTGAGAGTAGATGCCGAAGATCACGATTAAAGAAGCTATGCTGCTCGAGTAGTATAGCGCTATTGATAAGAGTAAGCTGATTGCAGAAGCTAAGTATAGTAGATTCCTTCGCCAACCACCTAGATCACATACATATCCCCAAAATAGTGTAGTAGGGACTAAAAGTAGATAATATGCTGCTACAGCGAGGCTTACGTCTATTACGCTGCCGCCCCGCGCTATAATCACAAGCGGAAGATAAACCGATACACTTTGTGTAGATGCGTAAAAAGGTATGAGGAAGAGCCAATTTAGTTTCCCTTTGCCTACTCCTCCATCTTTCAGCATCACAACACACCTTAAATAATGATAACCATCTGCTAAGCTGGATGTAGATAACTTTGACACTAAACCGCTTTCATATATTAGCACTCCTCATAACTGGGGTTGCTACAAGCGTTGCGGCGCTATCTTGTGGATCACTCTACTCATATATCTGGGGGCTGCTTGAGGAGGCGATTTTAAAAGAAAGGCCCTTTGTCTTTGTTACTACTCTACTCTCTATAACCTTAGGCTTTACGCTCATCCAATACTTTTCTACAATTAGATCAGGGAACAGCGATACACACTTAATGCTCGAAACACTCC
>JAAOZN010000016.1 GCA_011605775.1 Nitrososphaerota archaeon
AGAATGTCGGAGGCTTCAAGCTAGCGGGTTGGGTAAGATCTTTTGACAACAGATACTACAGAAAGGCTAGAGTTGTGGATAGGGTCACATACCTAGGACCATATCATCTTGACGAATTCAAGTTCGTAGCTCAGCACGCTAGGAGGATGGTGAAGATACCTGTAACCGGACCCTATACGCTTGCCGACTGGTCCTACAACGAATACTACCAGAGCAAAGAGGATCTTGTGTTCGATCTAGCCAAGAGCGTCATCAGACCCCTACTTATTGACCTAGCCTCAGCCGGGGCAAAGGTGATTCAAATAGATGAACCAGCAGCAACCACACATCCAAAGGAGACCAGAATGTTTGTGGAGGCGTTTAATGAGGCAGTAGCTGGTGTCGAGGCTAAGATAACTGTGCACATCTGCTACAGCGGAAACCAGTACCGATCACTCTTCCCAGACGCATTGGACATGAAGTGCAGCCAATTCACGCTGGAGTTTGCTAACAGAGACACAACCAGACTAGGCTTAGATAAGGAGAGTAGAGTGGGATACCAAGCCCTAAACCTCTTTAAAGAATACGGAGATAAAAGGGAAATTGGGGTTGGTGTGGTTGATGTTCACGTTGATAGCATCGAGCCACCAGATCTTATCAGAGACCGCATACTCTACGCAGCGAAGGTGCTCGAAGACCCAAAGAGGGTCTATGTGAACCCGGATTGCGGGCTAAGAACCCGAAGCAGAGCAGTGGCCTTCGCTAAGCTAAGAAACCTCTGCCTAGGGAGTGAACTAGCAAGGAGCACCAACTTCTGATGAGTTAATAGCAGCCAAGAAGGCGCTTCACCGCTAACAAACGTTTAATAATGTGTGAAAAGAGGGTGTGTGGTAGGCGGGTGAGTGGGGGCACCTCCACCCGTTCCGCCTAATAAACCCCGGGTTAGGAGGTGGTGGTGTGAAGAATAGAAATAGGTTTGTTGCAGAGGCTTCCTTATTCGCTGCGCTCTATGCGGTTGGTGTTCTGCTGCTTGCTCCGATGAGCTTTGGTGTACTTCAGGTTAGGGTCGCTGATGCGCTGATCCCCCTATCTATACTGCTCGGCTGGCCTGTGGTCGTGGGTGTAACTTTGGGCAATCTTGTGGCAAACGCTTTGGGTAGCCCATTCGGTATAGTGGATATTTTAGGCGGCACCGCAGCCAACTTCGTCGCCTCCTACGTAGCTATGAAGATCGCAGAAACACACTTCAGAGGGTCTTGGCTTCTAGGTTGCGCATCTGCCAACGTTATTGTTAGCGTGATCGTAGGCGGGTATATTACGTGGCTCGCTCAGATACCTTTAGATTCCCCCTTGTGGGAGATTCCTATCGTAAGTGTCTTGATAGGGTCTACCGTTTCAATAAACATCGTTGGCTACCTCGTGCTGAAAGCGCTGAAGATCCGGATGGTAAAGTAAGATGGGTGTGATAGCAATAGTGGGCTCTCCGGGCACAGGTAAGAAGACGGTTGCACGCGCCCTAGCTTCGAGGATGCGGTTAGAGTATTTAGATGTAAATGATGTAGCCATAGCGAAGGGTGCTGCAGTGGGTAGAGAAGAAGGCGAATACATAATCTCAACAAGTAGACTACGTAAGATCCTTCTCCCAATGATCGAGGGGAAGCGTCTAATCCTAAGCGGACACCTCCTACCATCGGTTCTAAAGCGAGATGAGGTGGAGTTGGCGATACTCCTCAGGTGTGCACCAGAGGTCTTAGAGGCGAGGCTGGCTGCAAGAGGATATAGTGAGGCTAAGATTAGGGAGAATGTTGCTGCTGAGGTGCTGGGTGTTGTAGCAGCTGAGGCGATTAAAGCGTTTGGTGTTGATAAGGTTAGCGAGCACGATACCACAAATAGGAGCGTAGAGGAAACAGTTGACGAGATCATAAATGTAATTCAAGGGAGAGATCCTTTAAATCGACCTAAGATTGATTGGCTCCCTGGAGTTGCTGAGAAAGGTCTGCTCAAAAAGTATTTTCCTTAATCACTTCAAGGCTATCTTTATCGTTAAACCATCGACTTCAGACTCAGACCAACTGTATCTTGGATCAGCTTCTTTGACAAACTCTGCTTCCCTCACCCTAACCAAATAGGCTAGTCTATCGAGTAAAGGTGTGAGCGCAGAGACCCACTCTTCACTGAGCCCACAGATCTTCGCTGAAGTAAGGATTTGTGTTGGGTTGTAGCCCATCTCCTTCCTAAGTGCCTGTATCCTACGGGCTATGTCTCTAAGCATGCCTTCAGCCATCAGATCCTTATCCCTCTCTACGGTTAGGAAGAGCATCACCTCATTGTCGGAGGCGTAGGTGTATCCTTGTTGAGGCTTTGCGTCTATAACCACCATCTCTTTGTCAACCACATACTTAGCTCCCCCCACTTCAACTTCAACATATCCCTTAGATCTGATCTCATTAACAACTTTCGTCTGGTTGCTTGTAAGCGCTTGAGCGATTAAAGGTGCTCTTTCTCTGAACTTCTTCCCAATCATATCCATTTTAGGCTTAACCTCATATACGAGAGGCGCAGCGGAGGTGTCCTCTCTTACCTCGATCTCCTTGACATTTATCATCTCTAGAAGCGTGCTCATATGCTTCCTCACAGCCCTTACCGGCGTGTCCTTAGCGAAGATCAACGCCTTCTTAAGAGGCCATCGCCTCTTTATCCTCGCAGCCATCCTTGCGCTGTTAGCTAGGGAAACGACTTCTCTTAGAGCCTCGTATTCCTCCTCAAGTAGAGTATCTACATACTCCTCCTGCACCTTAGGCCACTCTTCGAGTAATATCGATTCACGTTGACCGAGCTTCGTCTTCAGATAGAGGTATTCGGTGGTGTAGGGGCAGACCGGGTGTAGAAGTATATCTAGCGAGGTTAGCGCCTCTTTGAGCACAGCGTAGACAGCAAACCGAGCGTGTAGCGTCTCTGGATTATCATCCCAAATTATCGTTCTAGTCATAGGTATGTAGGTCTGGCTAAGATCATCGATGAGAAACTCCTCTATGGCTCTTAGCCCCTCGTGGTAGCGCCCACGCTCGAACGCTTCAGTAACCGACTTCTTGAGCCTCTGGAGCCTAGATAGTAGCCAAAGGTCGGTTGGCTTCAGCAGCCCCTTTGATCTAGCCCACTCGACGCTATATGCTGCTGGGTCGTAGTTGTCGTAGCTGCTGTTTTGATGGTAGTAGATGTGGATGTGGTAGAGTGTGCTAATAACTTGATAAGGTCTTCTTCTGAGCTCATCTGGGGAGAAGTTTATGCTGTCGATAGGCGAAGCCTTCCACATAAGGTAGAAGCGCAGCGCATCCACAGGATAGCTTCTTAACGCATCAATAGCCTCCACAATATTCCCTAGGCTTTTGCTCATCTTGTTCCCCTTCTCATCTAGAACGTGTCCTTGGAATAGGAAGGCTTTGTAAGGCGCTTCAGCAGCACCCTTCAGGATCACGTTTTCAATCAAGAGCGTGTATGCCCAGCCTCTGGTCTGATCTATCCCCTCTGACAAAAAAGCTACTGGGACGAGCTCATAGTATTCATCTCCAAGCGAAGCGTAGGGTGCAGCGCCACTATTATGCCAAGTATCTAAGACAAAAGGCTCACGCAGCGCCCTACCCCCACATTTTGGACACCGCATAACTATCCGATCTATCCAAGGCCTGTGTAGCTCGAAGTCCACTCCATCTGGTAGCTCAAGGGCGTTCTCTATGATAGCCTTCCTACTGAAATATCCTTGCTTATGCCCACAGCCCGTACAGACCCAGATCGGTAGAGGCGTACCCCAAACCCTCTCTCTAGATATACACCAAGGCACCCTCTCCTTTATTATCTCAAGGAACCTGTTTCTAGGAGGCTCGTAAAAGTACTCAACTTTAGAGGCTGCTTCGTACGCTAGATCACCTATCTTATCCACCCAATAAAAGTACTCTCTCCTAGCAAGCCAGACTATTTTATGGTGCGAGCGCCAGCAGAGAGGATATGGGTGTCTAATCGTTCCAAGTTTAAGCAGCGCCCCCCTTTCACGAAGCAAATCGCAGACCTTAGCGTCGGCGTCTCTAACAAACATTCCAGCAAAGACACCAGCCTCTGCGGTGAACCTCACTTGATCATCTATCGGGTTGAAGATAGGCAGCCCCCTCTTGACCGCTGTCTCAAAATCCTCTTGACCGTTAGCAGGGGACATGTGCACTATGCCAGACCCGGTTGTTACATCCACAAACTCTTCAGCCACCACAACGTGTGCCTTCGGGTTCTGGTCCAGATCAGCTTGACCCGGTATGAGGTCTTGTAGTGGGTGTATGTAGCGCAGCCCCTCGAGCTCAGCCCCCTTCTTCACAGCCTCTACGTGGTACTCTTCAACACCGAGCTCCTTCATCAACCCCTCCAGCCTCTCTTTACCCGCTATCCACCTCTCACCACCAACCCTAACAAAGCAGTAATCAGCATTAGGCTTAACACCGACCATCACATCTGTAACAACCGTGAAGGGCATCGTGGTCCAAAGGATGATATAGGCATCAAACTCACGCACCTTGACCTTATAATAGAGCGAAGGGTCAGTAACCATTTCGTAGCTCTGGCTGACCTCAGCGTGACTGAGAGATGTTTGGCAGCCTGGGCAGTATGCGACCACTCTGAATCCTTCGCCTAGCAGCCCACGCTTATATGCTTCCTCGAGGTAGCGCCACTCCCTCTCAATATACTCATCTTTATATGTCCAGTAAGCAGCCTCATAATCAAAAGAGAGTCCAAGGAGCCTATCCGCTTCACGCCACTTCTCATAATAGTGGTGAATCAACTTCTTACACGCCTCAACTAACTTCTCTTCTCCGACCGCTTTGAGGTTCTCGACCTTGCTGCCCGTTAATCCGAGCTCCTTTTCAGCTTGCAGCTCGACTGGCAGACCTTGTGTGTCCCAACCAGCTCTGAAGACGACATCAAAGCCTCTGAGCGTCATAAACCTGAACCACAGATCCTTTATGACCCTACCCCTAACGTGGCCTATGTGAGGTTCGCCATTTAATGTAGGAGGACCTTCAACAAATCCAAGCCTAGGTCTGCCTCTTTTAGATGCCTTAACTAACTCAAGTAACTTTATCTGCTCCCATCTTCTCCTCACAC
>JAAOZN010000017.1 GCA_011605775.1 Nitrososphaerota archaeon
GTTCCACACAACTCCTTTAACAGCAAATACACCCAACTTCGGCTTCAGCGTATATGTTGCTGCACCTAAACTTAAGGTTAACTATCTCACCTCAACGAAGGGTCAAGGGGTGGAAGAAGCGTCAATAGCCGCCTCATATCGCCTGGTTTATTGAGTTGCGGAAGCTTTTATAGGAGTAGTGTAGATAGGAGTAGTGGTTAGCTTGATCAGTAAGGAGCTCGTGAAATCTACTGTAAAGGAGCTTTTGAGGATGGCTTCCGTGGAACTGCCTATTGACGTTAAGAAGGCTTTGAGGGATGCTTATGAGCGCGAGGTCGAAGATGTGCCTAAGATGCAGCTTAAAGCTATATTGGATAACATAGAGTTGGCTGAGAAGATGGGTACACCTATGTGTCAAGATACCGGGGTGCATATAGTGTATGTTAAGTTGGGTGATGTTGAGGTTGAGGGGCTGGAGGATGCGATAAAAGAGGGTGTTGCTGAAGCTACGGCAACTGTACCCCTTCGCCCTAACGCGGTCCACCCGCTTACTAGGAAGAATCCTGGCACAAACGTTGGTTTGAACATGCCATACGTTCACATCGAGAAGATAAAAGACAACTTCTTGGAGATCACGGTTATGCCTAAGGGTGCTGGCTCTGAGAACATGAGTGCTTTGGCTATGCTTACACCAGCGGCTGGTCTTAAAGGTGTTAAAGATTTTATTTTACAGACCGTGGTTAAGGCTGGTGGACAGCCTTGCCCACCTGGTATACTCGGTGTAGGGATAGGTGGGACGGCTGATGTGGCTATGAAGCTCGCTAAAGAAGCCCTACTTAGACCCCTTGGCTCAAGAAACCCCGATCCTGAGATCGCTAAGCTTGAAGAAGAGCTACTTGAAGCCCTTAACGGCTTGGGTATAGGTCCGATGGGGTTAGGTGGTAAGACTACTCTACTCGGTGTTAATATCGAAGTTGCCTACACTCATACAGCATCGTTGCCTGTTGCTGTGAACTATCAGTGTTGGGCTGCTAGGCGCGCCACAGCCAGAATCTACCCAGATGGTAGGGTGGAGTATATTTCACATAAGAAGAGGTGAGGAAAATTGGCTGAATATAAGCTGACCACACCGTTAGATGAGAAGACTGTTAGAGAGTTAACCGTTGGTGATGTGGTCTACCTCAGCGGCACAATATACACAGCAAGGGATGAAGCGCATATACACATTCTAGAGGATCTAAGAAGGGGGCGTGAGGTCAACATACCTTTAAAAGGCGCGGTAATATACCACTGCGGCCCCATACTTAAACGTGAAGATGGTGGTTGGAGGGTAATAGCTGCGGGTCCAACTACGAGCACAAGAATGAACCCACTTGAGCCAGAGTTTATCGAAAAGATGGGGATAAGGGGGATTATCGGTAAGGGAGGCATGTCTAAGCGTGTTTCCGAAGCGTTGGTGAAGCACGGCGCGGTCTACTTCTCATTCACAGGAGGAGCTGCGGTGCTCGCTGCCAACGGTATAAAAGCGGTCAAGGGCGTCTATTACGAGGAACTCGGCATGGCTGAGGCTGTCTGGGTGCTTGAGGTTAAGGAGTTCGGTCCGCTGATAGTAGGTATGGACGCTAAGGGTAATTCGCTGTATGAGAAGGTTGAGGTAGAGGTTGAGCGTAACGTCTTGAAGGTGAAGCAGAAGCTAGGCATCTAAGCGATCTGGTAGAGCCTATGCCTAGCATCTCTTAGATCAGCTGTTCTCTTAATGAGACCCTTGCTGAGCAGAAGCTTCAGAGCAAGCCGAGTAGTTCTAGGCGGGAGTAGGGTCTTCTCAGAGATCTCTCTTTGCCCGAGTGGTCCTTCGTATTCAAGCGTCTTTAAGACGAGCTTTGCGCTTGGCGGCATCTTAAGAAGCTCTTCAGCCAACTTAACCTTACGTCTGATCTTGCTCTCTGTGGTTGAGGCGCCTCTGAGCCTTATCATCTTGGCTGGCGCAGCAGCCTTCTTCGCTTTAATCCCGTTCTCCACCTTCACCCTCATTATACCGTCTAAGATCACTACACAATCATATCTGCTGTTTATCTCGTTGATTTCTATGGTTGAGGTGTCGTTTACTACAAGGGGTCTGCGTGTCACATCAACCGAGTTTACAGGCACAAGGAGGAAGACAGCAGCCTTCGGATGCACCATAGGTCCTCCGGCTGACATGGCGTAGGCTGTTGAGCCTGTGGGTGTTGCTAGTATAAGCCCGTCCCCGTAGTCTCGCCAGACGACTTCTCCATCGACTTTCAGTAGATACTCTATGAAGGATGCGCTTCTAGTTGGGAATAGAGCAGCTTCATTTAAAACTGGAGGTAGGGTTTTACCATCGACCAGAACCTCAAGCCTAGTCGCCTCCTCCACTAGATAATTTGATGAGGCGATATTTTTGAGCGCTTGGTTAAGGTTTGAGATGCCTACCTCGGTTAAGAAGCTCTCTCCATCTGCTTCACTTACACCCAACACTGGTATGCTCTCTAAGCCCATCTTCTGAAAGACCCTAAGAACATCACCGTCTCCTCCAACCACGAGAAGCATGTCGTAGGCTTTTATCTCTTCAGCTGTAGGTGTTTCTGTAATGCGGTAGCTAAGACTGGCTTGCTGAAGCGCTTCCGAAACTTCTTTTAATACAGAGCCCAGTCGTCTCCTAGGTATTACTAGTATCCGCATGCCCATCTTTACTACACCTTAGGTTTGATTAATGTGTTTTGTATAGACTTATCGTTATGACCCCATAGGGGCATTTGGAGTAGCAGACGAAACACTTGGTGCATTCAGCAAAACTCTTTTCTTCGCAAACCAGCAGACCCCAGGGACATATAATAGCGCAAGCAGCACATCTCCTACATTCATCTCGCTTAACACGTGGCTTTATTAGCGGGTTGAGCCTACTGATTAGAGTCAGCAGCCCGGCTACTGGGCAGATGTATTTGCAGAAGAAAAGCTTTTCGTATGTGTTAGCTGCCAACACACCACCAACTATAGCCATCTCTGCACCAGCAACGAAGCCTCCTGCTACGCTGCCTCTGCAGATTGTGCCGATTGGGCAGAAGCTGCACCATGCTGGTGTTTTGGTTGCCGCTGAAGCTAGCATAACGGCTGCTAAGGTGGAGAATTTTGCTTCTTTGCCCCAGAGCCTCCTATTCGTATTCGCTTTAGGTTTTCTTTCAACCAGCGGCTTGAACCGCACCTTTGCCATTACATGTTCCGTAAATTCTGTTAAGGTGCCTATTGGGCAGGCCCAAGAGCACCAAGCCCTACCTAGGAGTATCGTTACCCCTATGAGTATCGCCGCTGCGGCTAAAAACGTTATTAGAATCGTTTGAGGTATGCTTACTCTGCTTGCTACAATGATCTGTAAGGCGCCTAGTGGCTCAACTAACTGAATGTCTCCGACTATGAAGCTGCAGACCGCACCTACAACAAAGTAAACGAAGAACAGGAAGAAGATGATCTGTATGAGGTGCCGAACCCTCTGGATGAGCTTCTTAAGGTTCATCTCGCACCCCTTCTTTCCCTCAGCCGCCTCCCTTCTTCTAACTCCTCTGCACCTACTGGCCTGACTACAATAGCCTTAGATGGCACTGGGCAGATGTATTCGCACTGCTTACAACCGACGCAAAGCGCTTCGTTGACTTCTACGCCACCACTGCCTCTAATCTCCACAGCGTCGAAAACGCAGATGTCCACGCATCTGTAGCAGATGTTATAGCGCCAAGCTAAGCAGGTGCTTCTATCAACCCCAGCCACACCCATCCTCAAATCCTCAACGCTCGTTTTCCTCAAAGCTCCTGTGGGGCAAGCACTTATGCATCGGAAGCAGAGCTGGGCTGAAGGCCTTAACATCTTAAAGGCTCTGTTCTTGGACGGTGATGGGTCTACTAGATCTAGGTAGACGGCGCAATACCCCTTTAACTCCGGGGTGCCGAGTGTGGAGAGGTGAGTTTTATCAGGCTCTATTCCTTTAGTTGGGCACACATCAGCACACCTATTACACCTTATACATAGGGCTAGAAACTCTTCTTCACTTTCTACTCCGGGCGGTCTAACCTTCCTGCTCTGGCTTAGGTTAGTTAGAGTTAAGGTTGTTGTGAAGGCAAAGAGGCAGACTATGGACCAGAGAAAGGTTCGGCGATTCACGGCAGACAGAGACTCTTCTTAGGTTATATAATAGTGTTCTCTACAATAGTAGATCAGTGAAGGATGTTAGCGGAAAAAGAATGGGTTGCCTTGTATCGCAAATACGTAGATTAAGGCGGCTATAATCCACACGCAGATAAACATAATCTTCCTACTCTTAGATATAGGTGAAACATCGTCCAGAGGTCTCATCTCAGGGCTCCTCATAGAGAGTATGAGGATCAAGATAGCCATAAGCTGAAAGCCAGCCACAAAGAGCACAACGATGCTAGCGTATGTGAGAACTTTATGCAGCCTTGGGCTTAGAACAGCCCTCGCCACGTGCCCGCCATCGAGTTGCCAAGCTGGCATGAGATTTAGGAAGGTTATCAAGAAGCCTAATGATGAGGCGAATATTAGAGGCGACAGAATGAGA
Source organism: Nitrososphaerota archaeon (assembly GCA_011605775.1). Lineage (NCBI taxonomy): Archaea > Thermoproteati > Nitrososphaerota > Nitrososphaerota archaeon. The sequence continues at coordinate 4,565 of JAAOZN010000017.1, forward strand.
CCTGTGCCTACTCTTTGCGGCGTGAGGTTGGAGAGTAGGAATTCTGTGAAGAGGTCGAGGTTGGATACTATCTGAATCTTACCAGCGGCAGCTTGCCTACTCAACTCCTCAAGCGGTACAGCGGCTGTTGTTAAGGCTCCACCTACAGCAACTAGTAGTGTAACCCCAAGCCCAGCTAACGGTCCTGAGATGCCTAGATCGAAGAGTGAGTCTCTGTTCGCTGGAGGTTCGCTCGATGTTATAACCGCACCTAATGTTGGGAGGGCTCCTGGTATGCCCGGTATGAAGTAGGGTGGTGATGATTGAACCCCATGTATGGCTGAAGCTAGTTTGTGCCCCATTTCGTGCACACCTATTATCCCCATTATCCCTACTGCATACAAGCCGATCATGAGCAGGAGGCTACCTGGGTAGCCTGAGGCTTTGAAGAAGCCGTCAGCTGTTACGGTGCCTAGCGTTGCTAAGAGCAGTATAAGATTTAACCTTGGACCCCTCGGCTTTATCGAAGGTCTTCTGAAGGCTATTAGGGTTAGATAGTCTCCGCTTCTTCTTAAAACTGCGAGGTAGCCTATCGGCTTAATCTCCCTAAGTAGCTTGAGGAAAGCCTCTTTGTTCCCCTTATCCTCCTCTACTTCGAATTCAACCGCGCCTTGCTCTCTAAGATAGTAGTTTCTGGTGCGGAATAGGGATCTGATCTTCCCCGCTACTAGCCTCTGCTCATCGTAGATGCTGCTTGACTGATCTTCGCCCAACTTCTGGGTATAGATTCGTTGATGGTGCTGTTAAATATTGTGGTTGCAGAGATGGGTTTATGTGTATGTTGATTGTAGGGTTTTATCTGCGATGCAGCCTATGCTTGCTCGTTGGGTAGGCGAGTATCTGATTAGACCTTGTAGTGAAGATGATATTCCTAGCGTGATATCTATAAACCTCGTCTCTTTACCTGAGCATTATGCCGATTACTTTTTTGAGGAGCTAAGGAGAGAGTCACCTGAAACATTTCTGGTAGCAGAGAAGAATGGGCACGTAGTCGGCTACGTAATGTGTAGGATCGAATACGGCTTCTCTAACCTAAAGAGGTTCAATCTGGTGAAGAAGGGGCATATAGTGTCAATAGCGGTCTTAGAGCCGCATAGAGGAAAGGGTATCGGGACCGCTTTGCTACAGGAAGCGATAAAGGCGATGGCGAAGAAGAAGTGCTCAGAAGCCTATCTTGAGGTGAGAATATCAAACGAGAGGGCTATCTCGCTTTATAAACGCCTAGGCTTCACAATAACCTCTAAGATCGAGTTCTACTACAGGGATGGAGAAGCAGCCTACGTCATGACCCTACCCTTAGATAAAGAAAGCATAGGAGAGTAAGTTGGAGGCAACCCTTTTAGAGTTCGCTGAAGTCTGCGAGAAGGTTAGAGCCACGTCTAGCAAGAAGCAGAAGATTAGCATAGTAGCCAACTACCTACGTGGACTTAGCAGAGTGGACCTACCCTTAGCCTGCAGACTTCTAACTAGCAGGGTCTTCCCACCTTGGGATGCTAGAGCCGTAAACATAAGCTACTCAACAATCTTAGATGTTCTGAAAGAGATTACGGGTGTTGATGAAAATAGGTTGAAAGCAACCTACCTCAAGTACGGCGACCTAGGCTCAGCGGCTGAAGAGCTGATGCAATATAAGAAGGTAACTACGCTTCTGCAAACCCCACTTACGCTCCAAAATGTGTATAGCGCATTGGATAGTGCTGCATCAAAGAAGGGTGAGGGTGCGGCTGAGCATAGAGAGAGGGTCTTAAAAGGTCTTCTTGCCCTCTGCAGCCCTCTGGAGGCGAAGTATCTGGTCAAGGTGTTGTGTGGTGAGATGAGGATTGGTTTAGATGAGGGGTTGCTTGAGGAGGCGCTTGCTGCAGCCTATGGGCGCAGCCTAAAGAAGGTTAGAGAAGCTGGGTTGGTCGTTGCTGATATCGGTGAGAACGCCTTAATTGCGTTAGACGGAGCCTTTGACTCGCTCAAACTTAAACTCTTCCACCCGACCAACTTTATGCTTGCTGAGGAGATGAGCTTTCCGCAAGAAGTTGCCGAATATTTTCGTTGCGAGCTTTATGCTGAGTATAAGTATGATGGTGTTAGGGCTCAGATACATAGCAGCGAAAGAGAAGTTCGCATCTTTTCACGCCGCCTCGAAGACATCACAAGCAGCTTCCCAGAACTTTTCATACCTGTTGGTAGAGAGGTTATATTGGATGGCGAGATAGTCCCCTATAAGGATGGGCTGCTGCCTTTCCAGAAGCTGCAGCAGAGGCTACACCGCAAAACGATTACACAAGACGTGTTAAACGAGACACCAGTCGTATACTTTGCCTTCGACATACTTTACTACAGTGGCGAGACGTGCATCAACAAACCTCTAAGGGAGAGGAGAGCCATACTTGAAGCGCTCGATCTGAAGCCACCCTTCTACTACGCTAACCAGACGAGGGTTAGAACTGAGGCTGAGATAAAGGAGGCTTTCGAGTCAAGCCTTAAGCTCGGTTATGAGGGGCTGATGATCAAGCGTCCAGACTCAGAATACACGCCGGGGAAGAGGGGGAAGAAGTGGGTTAAACTCAAGAGGGAGCTCGCTACGCTCGATGTGGTTATCGTTGCTGCTGAGTACGGGCACGGTAAGAGGGCTGGTGTGCTTTCAGACTACACCTTTGCGGTCAAGTCCAAGGATGGGCTTAAGGTTATAGGTAAGGCTTACAGCGGCTTAACAGACGAAGAGATATTGGATATTACCGAGAGGCTGAACAAACTCACAGTCAAGGATCTGGGGCACATGAAGATTGTAGAGCCGAAGATCGTCTTAGAGGTTGCTTTCAACAACATACAGCGAAGCAGCAGACACAACAGCGGCTACGCGCTGCGATTCCCGAGAATCAAGAGGATAAGGTGGGATAAGAATGTCGAAGAGATCGATACGCTAGATAGAGTTAAGGAAATCTACGAGCGGCAAACACGAAAAATAACGGTCTGATGGTTGGTGAGAGGAAAATATATATAGTGAGTGCCTTAGTGCATCTATTTGATCGCGGTTGGATAAGGATAAGTTGATCGGAGTTTTACTAGTTATAGCTGGGATCGTGGGTATAGTGATCTACGGGCTCTTGCTTTGGAACTACACTGTAATAGTCTTAGCTATAACAGCTTTCGTAGGCGTAGCAGCCATATTAGGTATAGTAGCTTGGATAGGTTGGACGATGGCTACAACCCCTCCTCCACCACCAATTGAAGCTGAAGCTTCCAGCGAAGAAAAGCCTTCAGAGGAGAGTAAAGCGGGCGAAGCTAAAAGCAGCTAATATACTCTGAGATCTAACACGACTTGAGCCAACCTAGGGCCTACATCCCTTACCACACCAGCATACTCCACGTCGAACCTAAACTCTGCTTTACCTCTAACGTGCTCAACCGCCTTCTGCAGAGGGTCTTCACCTTTCTCGTAGAAGACGTGCTCATAATAATGTATGGTGCCACTACCCTCCTTTAGTGCTTGGTAGGCTTCGGGTAGGTAGGTTAGAGCTTTTTCCGGTAGGGGCATAATCACTCTATTGGCGATCCGCTGCAGCCTATTCTTGATTATTTCAGCTGCGTCGCCTAGCAGTGGGATAACTTTATGCTCAACTTTATTCAACTTTATGTTTTCTTGCATATATCGGTAGGCTTCGGGGTTGTTATCTATGGAGTAGACCTTGACATCCTTAACCTTCTTCGCTATAAGAATCGAATATGGGCCTACACCAGCAAACATGTTTACGACGACTTCACCTTCTTTAACCAGCTTGGCTACCCTAAGCCTTTCGGCAGACAATCTAGGCGTAAAGTAGGCTGTGCTCAGATTCACTTTGTAGAGGCAGCCGTGCTCTTTGTGTATAGTTTCGAACCTAGGTTCACCAGCGACGACCTCAAGCCCCCTAAGCCTATATTCACCTTCTACTGGTGTAGTTTGGAGAAGGACGGTGCGCAGATTCTTTAACGAAGACAGCAGAGCCTCAGCAATCATATGCTTCTTAGGTAGAAGGGCTTCCGGCACTTTGATAACCGCTATATCTCCTACCACATCAAAGCCTGCGTAAAGCGCCTTCAGCTCGCTCGGTGTAAGCTTATCCTTCAGCGCCTCTTTTAAGAGCCTACCCAAGCTACTCAGCAGCACCTCTACTCACATAGTAGTAGGAGCCCAGAGACTTCTGAAGCCTATCGAGCTTACTCCCCGGCTTATTTACCCTAGGTCTTCCAGACTCCACATCTCTACGATAGGTTATGCCGAGGCTCTTAAGGAAGAGGTTCATACCATCCTCCTTCGAGAGAGCGGGTGAAACCCTACCCTCTACACCGGGGTTTCCTGTAAATATGAGAAGCCTATCTGATACGATATCTATGAGCTGGATATCGTGGTCTACTATGAGTGCTGATTTACCCTCTGCTTTAACGAATCTGTTTATCGCCTTGGCTAAAACGAATCTATCCTCTACATCTATGAAAGCTGAGGGCTCGTCGAGTGCATAGATATCGGCATCCTGTAAGAGGCAGGCTGCTATCGCTACTTTCTGCAGCTCCCCACCGCTGAGATCTCTAACCTGTTTATCGAGCAGCTTATGTATGCCGAGCGGGGTTATTATCTGGCTCTGATATAGCCCAGATTTCATCTTCTCGTTTGAAACCTTATCTAACAGCGTCTTCACATCACCATCTACATCGGAGTTCAGATACTGAGGTTTGTATGAAATCTTCGCCGCTATCATAAGGCTGCCTTCATCAGGCTGCTCTACACCAGCCATCATCTTAAGGAAGGTCGATTTACCTAAGGCGTTAGCACCCAGTATTCCGATGACTTCGCCCTTCTTGATTTCACCCTTATCTACTGTAAGTGTGAAGCCGGGGTACTTCTTCACCATCTTCGTGTAGCTCGCTATAGGGTACTGCGCACCAACTTCATCTATAGGTGCTGTTACATCGAATCTGATCGGTCGGTCTCTAAATCTAATATTCTCTTCAGGTATGTAGCCATCCAACATTATATTGATGCCTGTTCTCGATGACTGAACTTTAGATACAATACCATAAACCCCTGGCTCACCGTAGAGGATGTGTATGTAGTCGCTTAGGTAGTCTAGTATGGTGAGGTCGTGCTCAGCCACTACAACCGCCCTCCCCTCTGAGGCGAGGCTTCTAATCACCTCTGCTACAGCCATCCGCTGGTAGACATCATTGTATGAAGAAGGCTCATCGAAGAAGTAGACCTCCGCATCTTTAGATGCTGCTACAGCGACAGCAAGCCTCTGGCACTCTCCCCCGCTCAACTCAGAGATAGATTTGTCTAATGCATCCTTTAGGTTAAGTGACTCAACGAGTGTATCAGCGACACCTCTCTCATTATACGCTTTAATGAGCTCTCTGCCAGTCCCCTTCCACAGCTTCGAGAGCAGATATACGGCTTGAGGCTTAACAGAGACCCTTAAGCTCTTAGAGGCGATCTTTTCGAAGTACTCCTTCAGCTCCGTGCCCTTGAATGCTTCGATGATCTTATCCCAGTCTGGTGGTGAGTCGTAGAACCCTAGGTTTGGTTTTAGTGTGCCTGAAAGTATCTTTATGGTTGTGCTCTTCCCCACACCGTTTTTACCCACCAGCCCCACTACAGCACCCTTCCTTGGTGTTGGTAGCCTAAATAGCCGATAACCATTAACACCAAACTGGTGAATCTTCTGCTGCTTCTTCAGCTGCTCGGCGAGGTTCACTATCGTTATAGCTTTAAAGGGGCACTTCTTAACACATATCCCGCACCCTGTGCAGAGCTCCTCGCTTATGACAGCCTTACCCTTATCATCCAAGACTATACATTTAGCTCCGCCTTTGTTGACTGGGCAGAACTTTATACACACAAGCCCACACTTCTTGGAGTAGCAGTTGTCAAGGTCAACTGCAGCAACCCTATGAACCATCGAGAGACACCTTGAGATTGGCTAGATACGAGGTATCTGGCTATACCATACCCTCTCTATGTAAATGTATCGCGCTTAGATTCTTCGTGCAGATAGCGCTCTTTAAACTTTTTCATAAGTTCAAAGATCTCTTCGTTAGAGCGGTTCAACGCCTTAGCAACCTCTTCTGCAGTCTTTTGCGGATCCCTACTCTCTAAGACCCCCATGATCAAGTTATCTATGATTGTAAGCCCTCTCTTACTTAGAATGTTCTGTTTTAGGTTATGTAGCTCGATCAACCTCTTGTAGAGGCGATGCTCCCTATTCTTCAGATCCCTCAGCCGCCGCTTGAGCAGATAGATTTCATCGTCCACTTCACGGAGCGCCTCCGCAAAATTCTTCGCCTCAAACTCGAAGCCCAACTCATCACTATGAGAAATCTTAGCCACATAGATTGACATAGAGTCTAGGCTCCTATCTGAATACACGTAGGCGTCAACAAACTTAGTTAAACAGATCATCTGCTTACCAAACCCCTCCAACTCTACACTCTTCACCAACCCATACCGCTCAAGAACCTTAAGATGCTTCATCACTGCCTGCGGCGTAACATCTAGCAGTGAAGCCAGCTCCTGCATAGTATGCGGTCTAGACGCTAGCAGATTCAATATCTTAAGCCTAGTAGGTGAGCAGGCTACCTTGACCACACTACTCAACCGAGGTCAGACTTACATACTAGGTGGTGACTTATAAAAGATGATAGCTGCCCATTCTAAAGAATGAGACAAGTATTCGATTCTTGCATTATCTGAAATCTGTTCACTGCTCTTAAAGATTTGCAACCAGCAATCTTTAGAATATTCAGCATCTTTTTACAACTTATTTCAAGAAACTAGCCAAGCAATGTTTATATTCCTGTTAACCAATAGTTATTAACTGGTGGTTAAAATGTTCGAGGATAGAAGAAGGTTTAGAGACATACTCGATGAAATAGACAAGATAATGGCTGAGATGGAGCGGGAGATCGAAGACTCCATCAGAAACTTCCTTAAATTCGAGGGAGAGCACTTCAACAAACCATTCATCTACGGCTTCTCCATGACCCTAAACCCCGAAGGTGAACCTATCTTCAGAACCTTCGGTAACCTCAAGCCAGGTCTACAAGGCTACAGAGAACCGGTCAGCGACCAGATCCTAGACGAGCAGCGAGGTGAACTGAAGCTTGTCGTTGAGTTGCCAGGAGTTGAAAAGGGCGACATAAACATACAAGCCTTAGAGGATTCCGTCACTCTCTCTGCTGAGCGTGGAGACCGCAAGTATAAGGCGGAGATACCTCTTAGGGCTAAGGTTGACCCGACTAAGGCTAAGGCGAACTTCCAGAACGGTGTGCTGGAGGTCAGCTTCCCGCTTAAGGAGAAGACTAATAAAGGGTTCTACAAGATTAACATAGAGTAGATAATGGTGTGTCAAAGATGAGCCAAACGGTCACTTTAAAGGTGCTTGAGGCTTACACTAGGGACGTAGGCAGAGGCGTAGCGAGAATCGACTACGACGCAATGGATGCTACGGACGCTTCAACTGGAGACATCATTGAGATCAAGGGTAGGCGAAGAACGGTAGCAAAGTGTTTACCACTCTATCCCTCAGATGAAGGAAGGGGGATCATAAGAATAGACGGTTTGATCAGAAACAATGCTGGTGTAGCTATAGGCGATACGGTTACGATCAGAAAGATAAAGGCTGTGCCAGCCGATAAGGTTGTAGTCGCACCCCTAGAAGCCATACCACCAATAGATGAGAGGTATCTTGCAGACGCTCTAGAGAGCGTACCAGTAACCAAGGGCGATAATGTAATGATCCCCTACTTCGGCGGCAGACTCACCTTCCAAGTCATCAGCACAAGCCCGGCTGCAGACGCTGTGCTCATCACGCAGAGAACCACCTTTGTAATTTCTGAGAAGGGCGAAGCACTTCGCGGCGTCCCACAAGTCTCCTATGAGGACATAGGTGGCTTGAAAGAGGAGATTCAGAAGGTTAGGGAGATGATAGAGCTCCCACTTAGACACCCGGAGATATTTGAGAAGCTGGGTGTTGAGGCGCCTAAAGGTGTACTGCTCTACGGCCCCCCGGGTACGGGTAAGACGCTTCTCGCTAAGGCTGTGGCTAACGAAAGCAACGCTCACTTCATAAGCATAAGCGGCCCCGAGATCATGAGCAAGTTTTACGGCGAATCTGAGGCGAGGTTAAGGGAGATCTTCAAGGAGGCCAAGGAGAAAGCGCCTAGCATAATCTTCATAGACGAAATAGACTCCATCGCACCCAAGCGAGAAGAGGTTACTGGAGAGGTTGAGAGGCGTGTCGTAAGCCAACTCCTATCCTTAATGGATGGGTTGGAGGCAAGAGGCAAGGTCATAGTTATCGCCGCTACAAACAGACCTAACGCAATAGATCCAGCGCTTCGTAGACCAGGCAGATTTGACCGTGAAATAGAGATCAAGGTACCTGACAAGAAGGGTAGGCTTGAGATCCTCCAGATACACACCAGACATATGCCTCTCGCACCAGACGTCGATCTTGAGAAACTAGCCTCAGTAACACACGGGTTTGTGGGCGCCGACTTGGAGTATCTGTGTAAGGAGGCTGCTATGAAGACGCTTAGGAGGGTCCTACCATCTCTAAAGCTTGATGAGGAGAAGGTCCCGCCAGAGGTCCTCAATAACCTAGTAGTTACGATGGAGGACTTCGAGAACGCACTGAAGGATGTTACACCATCAGCCATGAGAGAAGTCTACCTTGAAACACCAGATGTGAGGTGGGAGGATATCGGCGGGCTTGAATCGGTTAAGAGGGAGCTTATGGAGGCCGTAGAGTGGCCTCTCAAGTACCCTGAGTTGTATAAGAAGCTCGGCTACGATATGCCTAAAGGCATACTCCTCTACGGCCCCTCGGGCACAGGTAAGACGATGCTCGCCAAGGCTGTAGCCACCGAGAGTGAGGCGAACTTCATAAGCGTAAGAGGACCTGAGCTGCTCTCTAAGTGGGTTGGAGAGTCTGAGAGGGGTGTCAGAGAAGTCTTCAGAAGGGCTAGGCAGGCTGCGCCTTGCATCATCTTCTTTGATGAGATAGACGCTATAGCACCTGTCAGAGGGCTTGGCGGCGACAGCATGGTTACTGAGCGTGTCGTAAGTCAACTCCTAACTGAGCTGGATGGTATTCAGCCGCTCTCTGGTGTGGTTGTGCTTGCCGCAACAAACAGAATCGACATGGTTGATCCGGCTCTGCTTAGGGCTAGGCGCTTCGATAAGCTGCTGTATGTGCCTCTACCAGACAGGGCGGCTAGACTTCAGATACTACAGATACATACCAGAGGTAAGCCGCTTAAAGACGACGTTGACTTAGGTAAGCTGGCTGACTTGACCGAGGGCTTCAGCGGCGCTGATCTCGCAGCTTTGGTCAACACCGCTGTTTCGCTGGTGCTGCAGGAGTTCGTGAGCAAGTATAAGACGCCTGAAGAGGTTCAGAAGCACGCCGACGAAGCCGTAGTCTCCTACAGACACTTTGAGGAAGCGATAAAGAAGGTCAAGGCATCGAAGGAAGGTAAGCCTGTAGAGAAGGTCACTGTACCTTACTACAGGTAGCTCACCCCCTTAACTTTTTACGCTCATATATGGTTGGTAGTAGGTCATTTTCCTCTCATTTAACGTGCTGGTCTCCCGTTAACTACTCCTATCCAGATATGAGCGACTTTTTAATATTTTAGCGTCTTTTGTTTATCGGCTATCTCTTTTTTGTGATCTGGATCTTCGAAAAGAATCATCTGCGGGTTTATCATCAAAGAGCTTCTGCTTACTGTACATCATCCGAAGCAATTCTTAAAGCGATTCATAGAGTGGAGACAGGGAGTTCAACGAGTTTTGTAAAGAGCAGAGAAGCCCGCCTTCAGAACAAGAATAGGGAAAAATAAGAAGGGTTCATCTCTAAAGCGAGGCCTTGAAAGACGCATAAGACAAAATGAAAGCCGAACCAGCTGCGATGAATGCATATGTGAAGCCAAAGGTTTGAGCTATGTATGGGCCTAAGTAGGCTCCTGAGGCGCTGCCTAAACCCACGAATGCGTCGAATAGACCAGCCATCCCAGCCGGGATAAGCTCCATCGATAGAGAGAGGGCGCAGACGTGATACACTGCGTATGCGAAACCCATTAAAGCTAAAATCAAAGCAAATGGGAAAGCTGCTTGGAAGCTTGTAGCAAATATGGCTAAGAGGAAGGCTAAAGCGCTTCTTAATAGGATGACTTTTTGCAGGCGCATTTTCTCCTCATGTAGTCTAAGCCTTTTGCCCATCAAGAAATAACCTACTACTCCTGCACCTGAGTTTAAAACGTAAAGGGTGTAGACCATACCTGTGGCTAGACCCAGGTTTTGAGAGAAGAATATCGGTAACGGTGTAAAGAGCGTGCTTGTTGCAAATGTAAAGAATACGAGACCGCTGCAGAAAAAAGCGAGGCTTTCTTTCGCTAGTTTTTCAGAAGCTAGGAATCCGTCAAAAAGTTTTGAGGCTATCGTTATGCCCCTGAAAGCGAAGTCTATGCTCTTTTTTATGCGTACTAATCTACGTTCAAAGATCAGCAATGGATCGGAAAGCAGAAAGAGGGACGAGAGGAACGCTAAAAGGTTTAAGCCGCTGCATATCAGCAGTGTTATTGTTGAAGCGAAGCCGAAAAAAGAGACAAAAACTCCTGTAACCAGCCCTATAAGCCAGCCTACTTCAGTGAATCCTTCATATGAGGCGAACGATTTCTCCCATTCTTCACGCGGATAGAACTCCGCTATCAACACGTTTTTAGGTGGTTCGTGTGCGACGTGAAAAACAGCCATAACCACATAAAGAGTTATGAGCAGACCTATATCTTCCGTAAACGTGAAGAAGTATAATAACGCTGAAGAAGTAAGAAACGAGATTAAAATATAACGCTTATATCTCCTTGTTTTATCACAAAGGTAGCCCCAGAGGAAAGATGCTGGAATGGTTGAGAGGGTAGCGACAGACGCCATCAACCCTACATCAAGCAGAGAGCCGCCGATGCTAACTATGTACAGCGGAAGAAATATTGAAAGCAACCCAAAAGCCATTTCGTGGAAGAAGAAGCCTAGCTGCCACATGTTCTAGAACCACCATAATATCCCTAGCTAGGCATAAGTTGGCAACTTAAGGTTTATGTATCTTTGCTGACTTCTAGCCACGTTTCATGCTTCATTTATTCAGGTGGTTAACGTACTCCAGTATCCTCTTCTACCACACGCTTAACCTCTTCTTGCAGAAGTAGGCTGAGCTTCTTTCCATCTACCCGACCCCTTAGCTCACGCATCAACTCACCCATGAGGGCGCTGAAGGCGCCTTGTCCCTTAGATTTTATGAGCTGTCTGTTTCGCTCTACCAACTCTACTACCTTCCTCTTAACCTCCTCTTCTGAGAGAGGTGTTAAGCCTAGTTGTTCAGCAGCCTCCTTCGGGCTCTTTGCTTCCCCTCTTAGGATCTTCTCTAAGATGGCGGGCACACCCTCCTTTGATATCCTGCCTTCGTCCACGAGCTTGAAGACTTCTTTTAGTGTGGTGTTTGAGAGCATCTCTACTTTTAGCCCTAGGCGTGACAGGTTGACTAACGTTTCAGTCAAGGTTGCGGCTACATAGCTCGGTTGGACGCTGGTCTCCCTCACCACTTCCTCGAATAGCGTTAGGTATTCTGAGTCGCAGATCTGGGCTGCTAGCTTCTCACTCAAACTATATTTTGCTGAGTACTCTTTGACCACCTCATCCCAAGGCTTCGGTATGAGGGTACGCAGCCGCTCTATCCTCTCTTCTGATATTGGTAGGGGTGGTATGTCTGTTTCAGGATACATCCTCGCCGGACCGGGTCTTGGGCGTATGAATCTCGTAGTCCCTTCTGGTGTTGGGCCTCGTGTTTCAGGCGGCACACCCTTTACGGCAGCTCTCGCCCTCTCAGCAACGGCTCCTACAGCATCCTCTAGCACGCTTCTATCCCCGGCTATTAGTATGAAAGCGTCTTCATCACCTATCTTAAGCGCTTCTCTCACCTCGGCTACCTCCTCTTCCGATATGCCGTATGCTGGTAGCTCATCTGAGTGGAAGATTCCTCCTATGCCGTAGAATCTGACAAGATCAGCGAACTCTCTACCCAATCTTATGTTCTGGTACTCTTCGAGCTTGAGCAGCCCCTTAAAGCCACGTAGGGCTAAACCTACTACTGCGCCTCCAGCATCTAAGACCTTCTTTATGATCTTACTTGAGGTCTGCTTGAACACACCGTTGAGCTCCTTCACCTCGCCTACAGCGTCTTCAACACTTACACCCCTGCTTCTGAGCACTTCAGCGACCTTCATTAGGAAGTGCTGCCGCTTGGCTTCGAAGTCGACGATCTTGGAGATTAGGTCTAGGTTCTGGACGCCCTTGACTTCTACAATAGCTCCTCCTTTGATGGAGATGTTGATGTCCTGCCTTATTGTGCCGAGCCCCCTCATAACTTTGCCTGTGGAGCGCATAAGCCTACCCAGCGTGTAGGCTACTTCTTGAACCTCCTCCGGCGAGGCTGTGAAAGGCGCTAACGCTACTTCGACCAGAGGTATACAGAGCCTATCTAAGCCGTAGCTACGCACACCCTCAGCCTCTCCTAGGAGCCTAGCGGCATCCTCCTCTAGGCATATGGTTTGGACAGATATGTTACCTATTCGTGTTTTGAGCATACCTCCTAGGGCTACGATGGCGGTCCTCTGGAAGCCCGTGGTGTTGGAGCCATCTATCACGATCTTCCTCATAACGTGCAGCTCATCTACTGGTGTTGAGTTCAGCGCTAAGGCGATTAAGAGGGCGGTGTTAACGGCCTCTTCATTTATTGGGTGGGGCGGCTCTTCATCAGCCTCTACTAGGCAGGCGGAGTGCTCGCCAACATAGTATTTGAATGGCTTCTTCTTTTTGAATTCGAAGATGGCTGCTGGATCTATTTCGCCGAGCTCGCTTTGTGATGGTCTTAGCCTCCTCTGGAACCTTGGTGTTTGATTCTCTTCATCTATCGGCTTGCATCTGCAGAAGAGTTTTGTCGATGTGGCTAGCTGCTGGTGGATCTCTAAGCCTACGAGCAGCCCTATCTCCTTATAGAAGTCGCTCAAAATCCTCTCTGCTCCTCCACGTGTAGGCGTTGGGTGAATTCGCCTACGAGGTCTGTTAGCATAAGCTTCTTCGCCTCCTCTAGCGTATCTGTATTACCAAGGACCCACATCATCTTGACCAAAGCGACTTCTGGGAATAGTGTGTCTAGGGGGAGCACGCCCATGTTGAGTAGGTCTCTTCCTGTGTCGTAGACGGTCATTCTTACCCTACCCCATATGCACTGGGAGCTCATACCGACCAAGACCCCTTTATCGACAGCCCTTTTGATTGGGTTGTAGCAGTAGTGCCCTACGTGTCCCAGCCCAGTCCCCTCTAATACTAAGCCTCTAAAGCCCTTGTCCACAAGATAGTCTATTATTGTTGGGTCGAAGTTTGGGTGGAACTTTAGTAGAGCGACTCGCTCCTCAAACCTAGCAGCTGGTTTGAAGTCGTGTTGAGGTGCTCTTCTGGGTGGTAGGTTGGGGTCTATCTGCTGAATAACGCCATCCTTAACGTATGCTACGGGCTTCCTGTTTATCGACTGGAAGGCATCTCTTCTACTTGTGTGGTTCTTCCTAACAGAGGCGCCGTGGTGAATAGCGATCACATCGTCGCTCAAGCCGGCGTGCATAGCCACATAGACACCTGAGAAGGGTGCTTTTGAGGCGACGAGGGTCGCAGCCAGAAGGTTTGTAGCAGCGTCTGAAGAGGGTCTGTCTGAGGAGCGCTGGGCACCGACTAAGACTACTGGTATAGGCACACCTTTTAGGGCGAATGATAGCGCTGCAGCCGTGTAGCCCATAGTGTCTGTTCCGTGTGTTACTACTACTCCGCTGTACCCTTTTTGAAGGGAGGTGTGTATGTGCTCCGCTATCTTGCACCAGTGCTCTGCTCTCAGGTTTTCGCTGAATATGCTGAAGAGAACCTCGGCATCGACTTGAGCCACCTCAGATATCTCTGGGACTGAGGCGTGGAGGTCTTCTGCTGTTAGGGCTGGGTGTACGGCTCCGGTTCGGTAGTCTATTCTGCTCGCTATTGTGCCTCCTGTGCCTAAGATCAGCACCTTCGGTAGGTTTGTGTTAAGTTTAGGTGGTGGGGGTGGTGTGTACTTCGGCTTCTCCCCCTCGGCGAGCTTCACTATACTACGAATCTTCTTGACTGAGATACCGATATTATAGCCGTTCTTCAGCTTGATTACTATGTGGAGAGGATCAGCCAGCTCATACCTAGGCATCAGATAACCTTCAAAAGAAGCATCAGAGGTCTCAACCTTAATCAAGTCTCCTACAGAGAGACCAGCTTCCTCTAGCAGAGCTAGAGCCTCACCCCTGTAACCCGCAAGCCCACTCATAGCCTTCTGGTAGCTGGTGACCTGAAGATAAGAGTTTTCAACTCGCCAAGTAGTCGATTAAAAGAGCAGAAGAACCCATAAGCGATATCGATGGTGATGAGGTGTGGATCTGCTACCCCTTTATATAGTGTGGTGCAAGTTGGGGGGTAGCGGTGCATCCCCGTTTAGAAAGGCTTAAATCACCCCTTAAACCTATAAAAGGGGCGAGGAAAGGGGTCGGAATCTCACATAGAGAATTGAAAGTATACGTTATGTTTGCTGAGCAATATCACTTCATACCACCGAATCTCACATAGAGAATTGAAAGGTTATAGCCTTCAGCGTTAAGCTTTTTGATTAGCTCTAGAATCTCACATAGAGAATTGAAAGATTAGATCAACCAAATATTGGTAGTCTCTCGAAATGTCTATGAATCTCACATAGAGAATTGAAAGAAGAGGTCTATCAAAGCCGCGGTCTGGTTGCTTGTGAAGTAGAATCTCACATAGAGAATTGAAAGAACTATTTCGCTTGGGAATATCTCGTCTAAGTTGAGGAATCTCACATAGAGAATTGAAAGAGTTTAAAACATATTGAACATAGGGGTGCTTTAAACGAATCTCACATAGAGAATTGAAAGGAACCACACTTTTTACAGAAAAGAGTTGTGCGGCTCAGAGGAATCTCACATAGAGAATTGAAAGTATTCGTCTAGGAGCTGCAGCCTCCTTTTGAGCAGTATGGGAATCTCACATAGAGAATTGAAAGCCGCTCATTTTTCACCCGCCTCAAAAATTTTAGACTGGGGGAATCTCACATAGAGAATTGAAAGGGACGATCTGCGGGTTCTGTGGATTAGGTAGTATGTGGAATCTCACATAGAGAATTGAAAGGGAATGTCGGCAACTAATCTATGGTTGTTTAGCGATAGGGAATCTCACATAGAGAATTGAAAGTCCTTTAACCGCGAGGTTTACACGCAAGTGAACCCGAATCTCACATAGAGAATTGAAAGGAGCTGGTCTGGAGGTTTAGCTTTCTTAGGAGGCAGAGAATCTCACATAGAGAATTGAAAGACGATGAAGAGGATGCAGAAAGCTTCCTAAAAGGCGAGGAATCTCACATAGAGAATTGAAAGCAGATAAGTTTGGCGGCGTGGTGCTTTGGGAGTCTGGGGGAATCTCACATAGAGAATTGAAAGTTTACTACCGTTCCACACTTCGGGCATCTCCAGCCCTCAGAATCTCACATAGAGAATTGAAAGAGTCATCAAGTAGGGTGAGCCGCTTCTCCTAATCACTTGAATCTCGTATAGAGGATTGAAAGGCTGGTTTGAAATAAAGGATGGGGGTTATCGTGGGGCTGCGGCTTAGCGGCTTTATTCTATTAGGA
>JAAOZN010000018.1 GCA_011605775.1 Nitrososphaerota archaeon
CACCGTCAACATACCGGGCTCCTCAGGCGTGGTTATGGCAGCCTACACCTCTAAGAGCGGAGGGAAACTGATCGTTTTAGGCGACTCAAACCTATACGAGGTGACAGATGACTTCACCTGGCTCTACTTTAAACTTCTATTCGATGTAGATGTGGAGAAATCCGCTTGGGCTAAGCTCGCTTTAGCCGAAGTCGACTACGCCCTACCGCAGCCTCCAACACTCTTCTTCACAGCGCTCAAAAGGTAAATATTGAGAAACAGTGTTCACGCCAAGAGAGTGTAGGGAGTCCCCACAACTACAACTTTCACCCACACTAAGTAGCGCAGCAGCAAAATCTAAGCATCGCCCATTCTCTATCCACTATATTGGCTTAAGCGGGTTTAGGAAAGTCGACAGCCATCTCTTTTTTGGCGAGACCAAGAAACCGCTCTATGCTGCTAACATCGGCCTCTAATTCGATAGGCTTCTCATAGAGCCTACTTACAACATCTGGATCCTTAAGCCCGTGCCCAGTTGCGACACAGACCACAACATCATCTCTTGAAAGGTAGTCTTTTTCCTTAAGCTTCTTTAGTGCTGCGATTGGTGCCGCGCTCGCAGGTTCCACGAAAAGGCCTTCTAAGCGAGCCAGTAAGCTCTGTGCTTCGAGGATTTCTTCGTCGCTAACCGTTAGGGCTGTGCCTTCTGACTCGTAGATGGCACGTAGAGCCTTCTTCCAGCTGACAGGCATACCTATCCTTATTGCTGTAGCTATAGTCTCAGGCTTTTTAACGGGTTCTATTGTGAAGCGCTTTTTCGCTACAGCTTCTGCTATTGGTGCTGCGCCCTCTGCTTGCACACCTACCATCTTCGGCTTAGCCTCTATTTGACCGAGCTCGTAGTATTCTGTGAAGCCCTTCCACGCTGCGCTGATGTTACCTGCGTTCCCTACTGGTATGATAAAGTAGTCTGGTTGTTTGTTCAGCTGGTCGCAGACCTCGTAGGCAAGAGTCTTCTGCCCTTCGATGCGAAAGGGGTTGACTGAGTTAAGAAGGTATACCTCCCTGTTTCTGCTGCAGATTTCAAAGACGATTTTAAGAGCCTCGTCAAAGTTACCCTTGATCTGCACTATCCTCGCGCCATAAACTATCGCTTGAGCCAGTTTGCCGTATGCTATCTTACCAGAGGGTATTAGAACGATCCTCTCTAACCCGGCTTTAGCGCTGTATGCAGCTAGGGATGCTGCCGTGTTACCTGTGGATGCGCAGATCACACTCCTAGCACCAACTTCTAACGCCCTTGTTATGCCAACGGTCATCCCACGGTCCTTGAACGAGCCGGTTGGGTTCTCGCCCTCATTCTTCACATAGAGGTGTTCTAGGCCTAGAAGAGAGCCTAGTCTTTGGCAGTGATGAAGCCCTGTCCCGCCTTCGTGTAATGTAATGATCTTCGTCTGGCGTATTATGGGTAGTAGAGGCGCATACCTCCAGACCGATAAAGGCAGTCTCCTTAAGCCATTGAAATCAACCTTCTCCTTCAATTCGTCGATAGGTACTTCTATTTGAAGTAGATCCCTGCACCTAGGGCAGCTATAAATGTTTTCACTTAAGGGGAAGGATGCGCCGCATTCTATGCAGGAAAAGCGGAACGTGCTCAAATGGTTGATGCACCTTTGCCAGGTTTTGTAACAAAGCAACGTGAAGCTAAACCAGCTGCCTCAAAACCTCTGCGCATCGCATCAGCCACAGCCTCTGGCTCACTCTTACTTCTATCCACAACCGCCAGCATCGTCGGACCAGCACCGCTTATCACAACGCCAACAGCGCCGGCTTCCAAAGCAAGCCTCTTAACCTCAGAGTAGCCTGGTATCATCTTAGCCCTCCTCGGCTCCACAATTATGTCTTGCATAGCGCTACCGAACCCCGACACATCACCTTTCAAGAGAGACGCCACCATCCAGCAAGCCATAGAGGTGTTATGCACAATCTTGCTTAGACTCACGTAACGAGGTAAGATGCTTCTAGCAACCCCAGTCTTTTTAGGCGGAGGCTTGATGTCAGGCATAGCGACGCAGAACACAAGATTAGGCGGAGGCTCTATAGATATAGCCTCATAGATGTGCGGCTTGACCAACACAAAGCCGCCTAAGAGGGATGCTGAAACATTATCAGCGTGAGCAGCCCCAGCGGAAGCCTTTTCACCTTGCGCCGAGAATCTGATCATATCTTCTTTGCTGAGGTTTAGGTTGAAGAGGATGTTTAATGCGTAGATAGTTGCTACAGCTGATGCTGCGCTACTGCCCAACCCCATCCCGGGCTTTATACCCTTCTCAACTTCGATCTCCACACCTTCTCGAATGTTTAGCTCTGTTAGTAAGGTCTTCGCAGCCAGTCCAGCAGTGTTCTCCTCCAACCTATCAGATACCCCTTCACTAAATTCGCCTCTTACGGTTACCTTTAACCCGGCTTCGCCCACTCTTCTAACTCTCACAACATCAAATGGTTCACTTAACGCTACACCGAAGATATCAAATCCAGGCCCTAGGTTTGCGCTTGATGCCGGCGCTCTCACAGTTACGCTGTCCATACCCAAGCTGATATCATCTTAGGCTTGTGAGTTAGTATTATTTAGCTTTGCCTAAAGCATAATAGGATCTGTTGAAGAAGGTGCTGTTAAGATGCGTATACTACTCATAGGCTTTGGTGTGGTGGGTCAGAGCTTCGCCAAGCTCATACTCGAGCGGAGGCGAGATCTTGTAAGGAGTCATGGTCTAAACCCAAGGATAGTGGCAATAGTTGACAAAGGTGGGGCGTCTGTAGCAAGCCCAGAACTCAACTTAACTGAAGTCTTGGATGCTAAGAGAAGAGTAGGCACGGTAGCAGCATCAAGACACGGTATAAGAGATGCCTCAGCGATAGACCTCATCCCAACAATAGACGTTGATGTGGTAATCGAGACCACACCGACCAATATAAGGACAGCCCAACCCGGTTTATCCCATATCGAGATGGCCCTCAAACATAAGCGTAACGTCATAACCACGAACAAAGGTCCATTAGCTCTCGCACTACCAGAGCTTATTGAATTGGCCAGATACAATAACGTTGCTCTACTCTTCAGCGGCACGGTAGGAGGTGGCACACCCATTCTAGACTTCGGTAAGAGGTGTCTAGCTTCAGATAAGCTTGTTATGGTAGAAGGGATACTGAATGGCACAACAAATTACATACTAACATCAATGGAGAGGGAGGGAAAGAGTTTTGAGGAGGCACTAAAGGAGGCTCAGCGGCTTGGTTATGCTGAAGCTGATCCAACGCTTGATGTTGAGGGTTGGGATACTGCGTGTAAGACCGTAATCATCGCAAACTGGCTTATGGGTAAAGAGGTTACGCTCAGAGATGTAAGTGTAGAGGGGATAACGGATGTGACAAAGAGGGATATAGAGGAGGCTAAGAAGAAGGGTAAGAGCATAAAGCTAGTGGGCAGAGTAGCAGACGGGATTGATGTGAAGCCTAGGCTAATAGATCAAAACGACCCTCTTTGCATATCCGGCACCTTAAATGCTGTGAGATTTGTGTCACAGTATGCTGGAGACGAAATAATAATAGGCAAGGGCGCTGGTGGCATGGAGACAGCAAGTGCGATCCTTAGGGATCTGTTGGAGGTTAAACAACGTTTGGCGCAGAGGTGGTATGATTGAGGATCGTGATGAAGTTCGGAGGTTCCTCTCTAGCCGATGGTAACCGAATCTTAAGATGCTGTAACATCGTTAAACGGTACAAGCAAGACCACGACATAATCGTTGTAGTCTCAGCTATGGACGATGTGACAGATAAGCTGATTGAGCTGACAGAGTTAGCTAAGAATGGGGGTGGAGAAGAGCTCGCTAAACGGCTAGAAGCATTACAGACACAGCATCTCGAGGCTACGTCCGTTTTAGCAAATGGTGAGGTAAGAGAAGCTGCTCGAAGAGAGGTAAGTAAGCTTCTAACGGAGCTTGAAAAGGTCTTGACCGCCTCAGCTCTACTTAAAGAAGTAACGCCGAGAACAAGGGACCTAGTTCTCTCTTATGGTGAACGGCTGTCAAGCATCCTCTTTGAGCACGTTCTCAAAGCTGTCGGCATTGAATGTGTGCGTCTCCAAGGCGGGGAGGCTGGTGTAATTACAGACGAAGCCTTTGGTGAAGCAACCCCCCTTTTTGAGGCATCGAAGTCTAGAATCAGAAGTAGGCTCAACCCACTTCTTGAACAGAAGGTTGTTCCCGTCGTAACGGGCTTCATAGGCGCAACGCAGAACGGTGAAATAACCACTTTAGGTAGAGGCGGCTCAGACCTCACAGCCACGCTCATCGCAGCGGCTGTGAAGGCAGATGAAGTCTGGCTATGGAGTGATGTAGACGGCATAATGACCGCCGACCCAAAGCTTATACCAAACGCTAAGACCGTTCCCCAAATCTCTTATGCAGAAGCGCTTGAGATGACAGCGCTCGGGGCGAAGGCGATACACCCAAGAGCCATAGAACCAGTGGCTGAAGAAGGCATACCAGTTAGAGTAAAGAATACATTCGCTGATGAGAAACCGGGCACGCTTATAACTTCAACTACCCAACTAAAGGCAGGCGAGGTGGTTAAGGCACTTGCTTTGGTCAGAGATGTTGGTCTAATCACAGTCAGCGGAGCAGGGATGGTCGGCAAACTAGGCACAGCAGCAAAGATATTTGACGTACTAGCTAAAAGCGGCGTCAACATTCTGATGATCTCGCAGAGCATCTCTGAGTCAAACCTAAGCGTTGTTGTGAAACGCAACCTGTTGCATAAAGCAGTCACAGCGTTAGAGCTTGCGTTACTCGGTAAAGGAGTGGTGTCGGAGGTTCAGTCTGAAGACGATATATCTGTGATAGCCGCTGTAGGCGCAGGGATGCAAGGCACACCGGGCGTTGCTGCTAAGATCTTTGGTGCTGTAGCAAAGCACGGTATAAATGTAAGAATGATCGCTCAAGGTTCGTCTGAACTTAGCATATCCTTCGTGGTGAAGGAGCGGGATTCTGTTAAGGCTTTGCAGGCTATTCACGATGAGCTCGGCTTAGGTAACTAGAAGAGCACTCACGATTTATATTTTGATCAGGTTTGCTGCTCTGCTTTGGGATAAGAGCCTAAAATCTTTATGTAAAGTGTGTGAGCCTTCAGCTCATCTAACGCCTCCTGCACATTTACATCTAACCTGTGCCCTTCAAAGTCAACGTAAAAGTTATATTCCCAAGGAGTCTGCTTCGTCGGTCTCGATTCTATCCTAGTCAAGTTTATACCCCTTCTAGCGAACACCCCGAGCGCAGCATAGAGCGCCCCAGGCACGTGTCTCGTTGAGAAGACTATTGAAGTCTTGTCTTTACCAGTAGGTTCACGTTCGAACTTGCCTACAACAAAGAACCTAGTGTAGTTATTAGGGCTGTCCTCTATGGACTCAGCAAGTATCTGGAGGTCGTAGATCTCCGCAGCCCTCTTACTCGCTACAGCTGCAGCATCCATTAGCCTCGCGCGCTTTATCATATAAGCGCTTCCAGCCGTATCATAATATGGTATGGTCTCAGCGCCGAGTGTTTCTAGAAATCTTCTGCACTGAGCAAGTGCTTGCGGATGCGAATAAACCCGCTTTATGTCCTCTACCCTTACACCCGGGTTGGCTATGAGGCAGTGTCTCACTCTAAGATTGTATTCCCCAGATACGATCAAGCTGCTCGATAAGAGGAGATCATAGGTTTCTGAGACTGCACCCTCTAGTGAGTTCTCCACAGGTACCATACCGACCGTTGCCTTATCACTCTCTACTGCTTGAAAGACTGTCCTTAATGTCTTACAAGGTAAGAATTCTATCTTTGAGCCGAAGTAGGATAGCGCAGCTTCTTCACTATAGGCGCCTCTCTCTCCCTGAAAGGCCACTATTAGTTTAGTAGACTGGTGTGAGCCAATGGGCATACTTCTTATTTCTACCCTCTACTACATCTAAGTACGCTTCGCGGACCTGTCTTGTTATAGGTCCTATTTCGCCGTTTCCAACACATCTTCGGTCGATTTCGATGATTGGTGTTACTTCGGCTGCTGTGCCGCAGAAGAATGCTTCATCGCATATGTAGAGTTCGCTTCGATCAATGTCTCTCTCAACAACTTTGTAACCCCGATCTATAAGTAGTTTCATTACGGTATCTCTTGTTATGCCTATTAGGATGCTTGAAGAGGTAGGTGGTGTATATACGACATCATCCTTTACGATAAAGATGTTTTCACCCGACCCCTCTGCTACATATCCTCTGTGATCTAGTAAGATCGCCTCATCATAGCCGTCTCTGATAGCCTCTTGCTTAGCTAATGCTGAGTTAAGGTAGTTACCTGAAGCCTTAGCTAAAGGTGGGTTGGCTTCATTCGATATCCTTCTCCAAGTAGAAACCTTTACTTTAACCGCAGATTTATGGAAGTATTTGTCGAATGGAACCGCTACAATAGCAACCTCTATTGGGAAGCCTGTGAAGTCTAAGCCTATACCACCAAACCCAACAAACACGATTGGGCGTATGTATGTTCTGCCTTTGAACCCATTGGCTCTAATAACCTCTACTACGCCTCTTGTAAGCTCATCTACATTATACTTCAAATCAAAATAGTAGATCTTAGCAGAGTAGAGGAGCCTATCCAGATGATCTCTAAGCCTAAAGATATTCAAGTTGTCAGCAGAAGGGTAAGCCCTAATCCCCTCAAAGATGGCTGTGCCGTAATGTAGAGCGTGTGTAAGTATAGGTAGCTTTACTTCATCCCACCGTTTGACAGCGCCATTGAACCAAACGTAGGTTGGCGGGTTATTTACGATGCTCATACCCAGCTAACCTTAAACCCCATCCACCTAGAGATTAATAAAACCTACCTAATCTAAGGTAATCTCACCTTACCATAATCTGGGGCGATGACACGGTGCTCTATGTTACCGCATTCTACACATTTTAGCCTCATGTTCATCTTAACTAGCTGTCCTCCGCAGAGGCTGCAAAGAGCATATATGACTCCGCACTTGAGGCAAGATAGGGTCAAGAGTATTATCATATCAACGTTAGCTGCTACCTTCGCCCTAACTAGATCACCGACTTTACAAGGGATCTTGTTCCCTCTACTTACTTTGCTCTCATCCTCACGTAAGAGCAGCATTCCGATAAACCCTTTTTGGGAGGGTGAATCGTTTATGAAATAGATTCTAATATCTACTTCAGACGGCTGGGCTGACTCAACTTGCCCTATTATAATGTCACCGACCTTCGGGAGTCGGTTAACTTTCTCTCTCTTAACCATTATCTGCTTATTCACGACATCTTTATGAACGACACCTAGGGTGCTAGCTCTTATCACACCATCGTCCACATACGTGCCTTCACCAGCTTCAAACTCCTCTATCACAGCAAGCCTGTCTCCGGGTACAGTCAAGCTACTCTTTATCTCCACCCCCCTCACCTCCTGCTACCATATAACGCTTCTGAGTATCAGAAGTGGTGGTCACCCTCCCCAGAAATACTCTTCTAGCTTCGTCACACCCAAAATCTCGTTAAACTCGTAGCCAAGAGCGTCCAGTATCTGGTCAAATGTGCTCTTAAGCTGCTCAAGGTACTTGTCAGCATCTATCTCCTCGGGTGTAGCAAGAGAGATCGGTTTTACGCCAGGTGGCGTTACCGTCTTGACATAAGAAATTATCTCACCAGCTTTAACCTCTTTCCCCTTAGCCATAAGTAGCTTCGCCGCCCTTACGTGTTGGGGTGTAGTTTCGGTGTATTTATCGGGTGCTTTTCCTATCATAACGTGGAAGGCTAGATCGTCGAGCGGTACCCTTCTATTCTTTAGATCTAGGTACCTTTGTCTTAGGAGCTGTCTTATGCTCTCCTTGGCTTTGTCAAAGTCGTCTTTTGTCTTAACCTCGCTGAGTATCTTTAATGAGTCGTAGAAGGCTTGTTTTATGAAGTTTGGTATATGGCTCTTCTTCCCTGTAAGGCCTTTAACATCGACCTTTCCATCAGGTAGCACGCCCATATAATTCTTTTTCCGTTGGCTGAATGCCACATATCTGTAGGTCTTGTCGAGCTCGAGTTCTATGTTGAGTTCGGTCTCAGCCCACTTCTTTATCGCTTCCAGTTGCTCTGGGTTGGGGCTTCTGAGGAAGAGTGAATCGGTATCTCCGTAGATGACCTCTATCCCAAGCTCTCTACTCTTCTCTATAGTCCTCGTAATAACATACCTACCTAATGCAGCAGTAGCTTCAGCCACGGGTAGGCAGTAGAGTGGGAAGATTTCAGCACCCATTACACCATAGCTTGCGTTCAAGATGACCTTAAGCGCCTGTGATACGATGTTGTACAGCTCTCTATCGTCTTCAGAAAGGGTCTTCTCTTTAGCAAGGTGCTTATAGTAGCCGACTCTTAGGTCCCTGAGGGAACCTATGAGAAGTGATGTGATGCCCCTTCTCTTTTTACAGGTCCAGTGGTTGGTTTCGGGCACGAGGTTGCTTTTGCACTCCTCGTGCACACATCTAACGGTCTCATAAGATAGGTTGTATACTTTGATTATACTAGGATATAGGCTTGCGAAGTCAAGTACACTGACTTCAAAATAGACGCCAGCCTTGGGCTCGATTACTACCCCACCTCTATACTTCTTACCTTTGATGATCGCTGTGGTAGCTGCGCTGCCCTTCTCCTCAAGTTCCCTCTGCTTAGGGATAAGGATATTCCTCCTTCTATGCTCAAAGTAGAGCATACTCCTGATCCAGTTTGAAACACCCAGCCTAGACACATCGTCAAGAGGCATCTTGGCGATTCTACAGAGCACGATCAGCAGCTTACACAGAAGTTCGCCTCGAAACATTGTGAGCTTCATAGCTAGGTGGGCATCATTGTAGCAGTATCTTGCTAGCTCATCAAGGGATAAATCACCTATCTCGCCCTCAAACTCTATCTTACTCTCTTCCAGCAGAGCTTCGGCGACAGCACTAAGCGTATGCTCAACATACTTGCCCCCGAAGGCGTAGACTTGCAGAGATCTGTTGTTGAACGTTTTATAGAGATCTATATGGACGCCGTGCTTGATGTATGCAACATCCCTACCCAGCGAGATGGGTACTTCGTCTTTAGCGAAGCCTAGCCTCAACGCTCTGTGATAGAGGTAATTTAGATCAAACTGATCGCCGTTAAATGTTATTAGAATGGGGTATTCAAGGATCGTTGAAAAAACTTCTCTTACTAGTTCGCCTTCATTTTCACAGAGTTTAAAGCTCACACCCTCGCCTATAAGTGGTGCGGCGGCGTTTTCGTTGTTGCGCTTTAGCACAAGCACCTTCTTTAACCCATCATCACCAACCAGGGCTGCTGCAATAATGGGTTGCGTTGCTTCCTCAGGGTTTGGTATGCGATTGGCCTCAGATGCCAGAACCTCTATATCTAAGGCTATCCGCCTTAAGTGTGGTGTAGGTTGGCTCAAGAGAGCAGCCCACTCCTCGATATATCTTCTTAGCTCTGGGTCTGCTTCATCTAGGATATTTTGCAGCCTACTTTTTACCGAATCCGGAGGCTCGTAGTTCACCGGCTTTATAGAACCATCAACTACTGTGTAATATGCTCCACAAACAAGGTTGTTATCATACAAATAGTTCTCATAGTACTTTATGTCAGCCTCCCAAGCCTCTATGACGTCACGTATACTCGATTTACTGGGTCCTCCTATAGCAAGGGGGTCGGTTGCTACTATCTTAGTGACGTCCACTTCAGCATCTCTTAGAAGATCGATCTTCTTCTCAACTTTAAGCTCAACGATATCATTTCTACCTTCAAGCACCTTCAGCTCAGAAGGGCTTAGTCTACTGTAACAATAGGGTTTGTGCCCGGTTGTGTCGTACCAGAAGTATATTCTGCCAGTCTTCTCATCATAGAATTTTAGCACAGCCTTCTTCTTCTCACCATCGTAGGTAGCTGAAATAAGGATGGATTGCGGTATTGACGCTGAATGTGCGGTAAGTTCCCTAATCCTGTCAGATAGATTTACTCCTACGCTCCCCAATACAACCCACAGCCACCCACCTACTCTGCTGCAGCAAGATATATTCTAATCGCCTAGCTCGATGAAGCAGCAAACCCGAAAATAATAATAGGTTGCCCTGTTGTCAGAAAAGGTTAAATCGCTTACAGATTCTTCGATGGATCGTGCCTGCGATGAAGGCTGACAAGAAGATCAGACACATACCACTAACAGCCCTAGTCTTCTTCATAACAGGGGCATTCTGGATCGTAGCCTCACTAACCTCAGAAAGTAGCATACACACCATAGGCGTAGGCTTGCTCTCACTAGCGGCCGGAGTGCTTATGGTAAAAGGTTTAAGCTCAGGCTATGGTTGGAGCTTCTACACCGCAACAAGCTTATACAATCTAGTACTCTTCGCCTACATGGCCTATGCCTCCTTCCTGCTTATAGAGGTGGGGCTTCTAGCACAAGCTCTTATTACGCTAGTAGGTTATGTTGTTGCAGCTGCGATTTACCTAATTATCGTTTTAAGAGCGTTTCATAAACCGACTTCCCTCACCGATAAACTAGAGTAATCAGCCTAGGGTGTGGAAAGTTGAGTAAAGAGATCGGCATAACCGTAAAGAAATCTGAAGACTTTTCAGAATGGTATAATCAAGTTGTCTTAAAGGCTGAACTCGCCGACTACGCCTCAGCCAAAGGTTTCATGGTGCTCCGACCCTACGGCTACCAGATCTGGGAGATCATTCAAAGCGTCTTGGACCGCGAATTCAAGAAGCTTGGTGTCAAGAACGCGTACTTCCCAGCGTTGATACCGGAGAGCATACTGAAGCGTGAAGCGGAGCACTTCAAGGGCTTTGTCCCTGAAGTCTTCTGGGTGACCGAGGCTGGCGATAATAAGTTGAATGAGAGGCTTGCTGTTAGACCGACCTCGGAGACGATCGCCTACAGTTCCTATTCGAAATGGATCAGAAGCTGGAGAGATCTACCCCTACTTCTAAACTTCTGGAACTCGGTTATGAGGGCTGAAATCAAGTCCACAAAACCCTTCATAAGGACATCCGAATTCCTTTGGCAAGAAGGGCATACGGCGCACGCAACAAAAGAAGAAGCCGATAAACTGGTCCTTACAATCCTCAACCTCTATAAGTGGTTCATCGAAGAGTATCTCGCCATCCCAGCTGTAGCTGGTTGTAAGACGGAGCGTGAGAAGTTCGTTGGCGCCCTCTATACAACTACATTAGAAGCCATTATGCCAGACGGCAAAGCGTTACAGATGGGGACCTCACACAACCTAGGGCAGAACTTCTCTAAAGTCTTCGAAATAAAGTATCTGGGTCAAGATAAGCAGGAGCACTTTGTGTGGCAGACATCTTGGGGTGTGTCCTGGAGGCTCATAGGTGCGGTCATAATGGTGCACGGGGACGATAAAGGTCTGATACTTCCTCCAAAGATCGCACCCATACAGGTAGTTGTCGTACCCATCTTCTATAAAGATAAGCCTAATGAGAAACTCGCTTCTAAGGCAAAGGCTCTGACCAACCTTCTCACAGAAAACGGCCTAAGAGCCTATTGCGATGATAGGGAAGAGTATACACCAGGTTGGAAGTTTAACGATTGGGAGCTCAAGGGTGTACCACTTAGGCTGGAGATCGGCCCCAGAGACCTTGAAAACCGTACAGTTACTTTCGCCCTAAGAGATACGGGTGAAAGGGTTATTGTTGAGGAGGGCGCTGTTGTTGAGAAGGCTAGAGAGCTGCTTGATGCTTTACAAAGTAGGCTTAAGAAGAGATCTGAAGCTATGTTTAGAGAACTATGCTCAACCGCAGAATCTTATGAAGAGTTTAAGCGGATCTTAGCCTCCAAGGGTGGCTTCATAAAAACGGGCTGGTGCGGAGATCAAAAGTGTGAAGTTACGATCAAAGAGGAGACGGGCGCCGACATAAGAGTTGTGCCCTTTGAGGCAGATCCTTCGCTTAAGAAATGCGTTTATTGTGGTAGAGAAGCAAAGATCACAGCTTATTTCGCAAGAGCCTATTAAGCAGTCTTCGTTAAAAGGAAGAGTTGATATGTAAGAGGTTAGCAGAGATAGCTGATGGAGGTAGTCGCTGATTTACACATCCATTCTAGGTACAGCGCAGCAACAAGTGAGGATATGAAGATAAGCGCCATAGCATACTACGGTAAGATAAAGGGGCTGAATCTGATAGGCACAGGCGATGCTCTGCACCCTAAATGGCTTCAAGAGTTAGAGGATGAGCTGCTGCCAGAGGGTAATGGGCTTTATGTGAGTAAAAGGGTAGCAGATGGCCCAAGGTTTATGGTTACGGTGGAGGTTGCTACAGTCTTCGAATACGAGGGTAAGAGTAGGAGGATACATCACCTAATACTGCTACCCTCTTTGGATGAAGGGAAGCAGCTAGCCGATCTTCTTAAGAATAAAGGGAACATTTCGCAAGACGGTCGCCCCACTTTCAACATGGATGCAGCCGAGCTCCTCGACATAACCACTTCGCTCTCAAAGCAGATAGAAGTCATCCCGGCGCACATCTGGACGCCTTGGTGGAGCCTCTTCGGCTCTGTAAGCGGCTTTAACCTTGTGGAAGAATGCTACCAAGACAAGGCTTGCGAGATTCACGCACTCGAGACCGGGTTATCGAGCGACCCGCTTATGAACTGGCGCCTCAGCCACCTCGACAAATATCTACTTGTTTCAAACAGCGACTCTCATTCACCTCTCCCACATAGGCTCGGTAGAGAGGCTAATGTGTTTGAATTGACGGAGTTGAACTATGGCGAGGTGATAAGCGCCATAAGGAGGAGCGGTAAGAGTAGGCTGAAGTATACGATTGAAACATATCCGCAGTACGGCAAGTATCACTGGACTGGGCATAGACTGTGCAATGTATCTATGTCGCCCCAAGAAGCGTTGAAAGTGAACTGCATTTGCCCAAAATGCGGTAAGAAGATGACACTAGGTGTAGAGCAGAGGGTAGAGGAATTGGCTGATAGACCACTAGGCTACAGACCGCAGAACGCACCAGACTTCAAATACATGCTTCCTCTCGGTGAAATCATAGGTAGTGTTTTAGGCACATCCACCTTTACGAAAACTGTTCAGAGCAAGTACAATACGCTTATAGAAGCTTTCGGTAGCGAATTTAACGCAGCCTTTAACGCACCGTATTCCAAGATCAGTAGGTTAGTCGGACCTGAAGTTGCATCAGCAATAAAAGCGGTTAGGGAGAATAGGGTTAGGATTAAACCCGGTTTCGACGGGGTTTATGGTGAGATAAGCTTCCCAGACCTTGAGGGAAAGAGGGTTGCGAAGGGGACTCTGGATGACTGGTCTTAACTTCTTATCAATAATACTAGTGAGGCGATTACTAGGATGAGAGGTACTGCGAACACAGCGTACCACACAACACCAATCCTCCAAAGCAGATAGAGAGTTAGCGGCGAAACTAGGAGCAAGAGAAGGGATAGCCCACGCCTCAAACTTCTTGAAGAAGTTGAGCGCATGCCTCTAACTCTAAAAAGGAGGGTGAGCACCATCAGCAGCGCTGGGAAGATAAGCGCATATCTTCCTTGCAGGAATAATATTAATCCGCTGCTTAAGTTAAACCCTGTGGAGAGTAGGGCGATTATCAGAGCTGTTATGAAGCAGAAGACCGCTAATCTTGTAACACGCCTATCTATAACGTCAATAGGGCTTAGATATCTAGCGTCTAAGACCACCGCTACGCAAACGGCGACCAAACCTACTAAGAAGATTACAGGCTCTCTTGTCAGTTGTGTGTATACTTGCTGGAGCGCCGCTAAATCTGCGCCTCCAGCAACCCAGTTCCAGAGCCCGTAGACTCCGTTGAGTAGTATTGGGATGATGTAGAGGATAAAGGCGGCGTCTTCGACGCTATCCTTCTTCATCAAACACCCCATCCATCTGCCCCGAAGCCCCTTCCTTTAATGTTTTCTCATCGCCGAGGGTTTTCCGCGCGAAGGTTAGGTAGGCTGTATGGCCGATCATTCTTGTGGCCGGTCGGGTAGCGCCTGTCTTTACCTGCATGCTCCTAACCAGCACCTCTATGCATTCTATGTCGACAAACCCGGCGTTAAGCAGAGCCTCGTGTGTCTTCTCGACTTGATTGAATGTTGGGGATATGGAGACAAGTCTCCCCGAGCCTTTAAGAGCCCTCCAAGCGGCATCTACCAGCCTCCACGGATCGCCTACGTCAAGAACCGCTACGTCAGCATCTGTTACACCAAAGCCTTGAGAAGCATCCCCTGCTATTAGCGTTACATAATCTAAAAGCCCACTCCTCTTGAGGTTCCTCCGCGCCACGTCCAGAAATTCTTCCCTCACCTCCATCGAATATACATGCCCGTTTGGTTTGACGATGTTCGCTAAGAACATTGTGAGAGCTCCGCTTCCTGTGCCCGCCTCTACTACTTTGGAGCCTGAAGTTAACCCGGTCTTGGCGACTATCAGCCCCATATCCTTAGGGTATACGACTTGAGTTCTTCTTTCGCATTTAAGCACGTAGTCTTCGATTGTAGGTTTGAGGAGCCAGAAGGTTCTTCCTAGGCTGGATTTAACGGGTTCACCATACCTCTTACCTATTAGGTTAGAGCCTTCTATGTAGCCTGCGTGTGTGTGTATCCTTTTATCTGCTTTGACCTTTATTAGCCAGCGTTTTTCTCCACCAAGATATAGTAGCACATCGTCGCCTTCGTTGATCACTTCCCCCATCGCACCTACTTACCGCATTTAACTTTAAATATCCTTTACCCCCATCTATTGGCTCGAAGAAAGGACGTAATAAGGTATGTCAGAAGACGTAGAGCATCCTGAAGGCGAGCGTGAAAGGAGAAGGCAGAGAATACCGAAGATCTTCTTTAAACCAAAGCCGGTTAAAGTGGGAGACGAACTCGAAGTCACTGTCTCAGAGGTCAGTAGAAGAGGAGACGGGCTTATAAGGATCGAGGGCTACGTAATATTCATACCCAACACAAAGCAAGGGGATACGGTAAAGATAAGAATCACGCAGATCCGCCCGAACTACGCAGTAGCCCAAGTCATCTGAAGATGCCCTCTAGTCGGCTACCAGTAGCCGACCCACCTCTTCCTATTTTTCACTCTTTAGCGGTTTGCTAGGTGTATCCAGCCCCTTCTTTCCAGAGCCTTCTTCCCACTCGAGTTTACGTATTCTACCGCTGCTTCCCCTTCTTGAACCTCACCTATCACCCTCACACCTCTGCCTAGGGCTCTAGCTAACTGCTGCACCTCATCCAACCTCTCTTTCGGCGTTGTGAATACGATCTCATACTCCTCACCCGAATAGAAGACAATATCCTCCAGATTCAAGCCATGCTCTTCGCAGAATTCGATCAGCCCAGGCGCGGCTGGAATCTCGTGGACGACTATCTTAAGCGAGCTCGCCTCAGCCAAGGTGTAGAGTGATATTGCTAAGCCGTCGCTTGAGTCAATGCTTGAGGACATAAGCTTCTTCTCAGCAAGCGCTAACCCCAGCTCAAGCGGCGGTTTCGGCTTTAAGACGGCTGAGACCGCTCTTCCAGCGAAACCACTACCAACTCTGCCGTATCTTGAGAGTACGTATAGGCCTGCGCCTGTGTATCCGAAGTCTCCTGTTACAACTACCGCGTCCCCTACTTTCGCGCCTCCCCTCTCCACGACGTGCTCCGCGTAGCCTATCATTACGCAGTCTATCACGAGATCTTTGGCTTCGTTTGTATCCCCGCCTAGAAACTGGAAGCCGAACTCGTCTCTAGCATCCTTCACACCAAGAGCGAGCTCTCTAACATCTTCAAGCGTCAAGGTTGGAGGTATTCCTAGGCTGACTAATGCTGCGTCTGGTTTAACCCCTTTTGCTGCGAAGTCACTAACAACGCTTACGAAGGCTTTGCGAGCAGTCTCCCTATACGTCATCCCCTGAGGCACATCGGTTTCACCCACAAGCATATCACACTTTACGACAACCTTGCCTCCGCTGTAAGGTAGGTGTGCTACGTCATCACCTATTCTTGAGTAACCTAGCTTAGGCTGCCCAAGTACCTCTAAGAATGTGTTTATGATACTGATTTCATCCGCTTTCTCAACCAAAGCCTAGGTTCCCGCTATGTAGAGGGCGTGAGGGATCTCTGGAAGGATCAGTTTAAGCCCCAGCCTAACAGCTTCTGGGGAGCCGGGTAAGCAAAATACCAATCTACCATCTAAACTACCAGCTAACGCTCTGCTTAGGTAAGCCGCTGATCCAACCTCTTTGAAGCTCTCTGATCTGAAGATTTCTGAGAACCCCTCTAACTCCTTATCCAAAAGCGGTCTGACCGCTTCTACTGTAACATCTCTGCTTGAGAGCCCAGTCCCGCCTGTAAGTATGACTACGTCGCTTCCATCTTCATAGACGCTCTTCAACACCTCAAGCCTTATCAAACCCCTATGGTCATCAACAACCTTTCTGTTTCTTATGGTGAATCCCGCTTCCTCTATTATTTTCGCAGCCGTATCTGCCGATTCATCT
This sequence comes from Nitrososphaerota archaeon, assembly GCA_011605775.1. Classification (NCBI taxonomy): domain Archaea; kingdom Thermoproteati; phylum Nitrososphaerota; species Nitrososphaerota archaeon. The sequence continues at coordinate 16,560 of JAAOZN010000018.1, forward strand.
TCAAACGGTAGATTCTTCTTCATCTTTTCGTATCGCGATGTGCTGACCGTTATTATCGAGATTGTCACATTCTTCTTACCTTTACTTCTGTGCTCTTCGTGCGGCTTCAAACCTTCTTCTTCACCTTACTTACCACTCTGATCTCTTTTATAGCCGTGTAAGGGTACTGCCCGTCTTTGTCCTTCTCATACATCTTAACCACATCCCAGATGTTGAGCAGCGCCGCAGCAACAGCGGTCAGCGCCTCCATCTCAACACCCGTCTTGTCTGTAGCGGCGACTTTAGCAGAGACCTTTAGCCCCCAGTCCTCTACCTCCACTTTAACATCGGTGCTCTCGATCTTCAGTGGGTGGCAGAGGGGCATAAGGAGGGGTGTCAGCTTAGATGCTTGTATGCCAGCTAGGGTAGCGATCTGCACAGGATCACCCTTCTCAACCTTACCAGCCCGTATCAACGCTACAGTTTCAGGTCTAAGAACAATCTTACCCTCAGCCACAGCTTCGCGGTAAACCGCCTCTTTTGCGTGGATATCAACCATCTTGACAGCCAACTACCCACACTACCAACTATCGCATCAGAGGTTGATTTATCTCTGTCGCTACCTTTCTTCAAAAGATTTATCTTACCCATACCGACACTCAACAGAGAGTTTGGTTAAGGGTTTAGAGATCACAGCCATAATTGAGAATACCGCAACAATAGATAGACCCAGTTTGTGGGCTCAGCACGGTTTAAGTCTACTAGTTAAGATAGATTTAGGCGGCTCAACGCTCACGATCTTATTCGATACCGGGCCTTCTGAGGAAGCCTTTCTCCATAATATTGAAGCGATGAAGATCGATCTAAAGGAGGTCGATCTCGTCTCCATCAGCCACGGACACTATGACCACACCTCAGCCCTTCTTGCAGCGCTAAAGCGTATAGGCAGGCGTGTCCCTGTTGTTGTGCATCCAGCCGCTTTTGAGCCGAAGCTGAAGGCTGAGCCACACCTAACACATATAGGCATACCCTTCAAACCATCCGAGGTGGAAGCGGCTGGCGGTATATTGCTCTGCGCAAAGTCCTCGGTTACTTTATCTGAAAACGTCTTGACCAGCGGGGAGATCGAGCGTACCACACCCTTTGAGAAAATAGACGCCCTATTCACGATTAAAGAAGGTCAATTCACTAGAGATCCATTATTAGATGATCAAGCGCTCGTAGCTAAGGTAGAGGGTAAGGGTGTTGTGGTGATTTTAGGTTGTGCCCACTCAGGCGTAATAAACACTATACGGCAAGCGCAGAAGCTAATGGAAACCAAAGAGATCTATGCAGTAGCCGGGGGTTTCCACCTTGTAAGAGCGGATGAAGAGCGAATAAAACGCACCACAGAAGAGCTAATTCAAATCAACCCCAAATTTGTAGCACCCTGCCATTGCACAGGTCTAAACGCAACCTGCAGCCTAATGAAAGCATTAGGAGATAGATGCAAACCACTTACCACAGGCTCCTATCTCAAGATATAAATGATCCCGCGGGCAGGATTTGAACCTGCGACACTCCGGTATCTGTAAGCTTGGTAGGCTGGCGAGGCTTGCCTTGGCAAGCCACTACAGCGTCTCCCCCGCCATCGAGCGGGTCGGAAGCTCTACCAAGCTGAGCTACCGCGGGCCTATTTTTGAGCTGATAGCCGCTCAACTTTAAGCTTTACGCTAAGGATCCTTCATCTTATTTCTGCTTTA
>JAAOZN010000019.1 GCA_011605775.1 Nitrososphaerota archaeon
TAAATGCTTTTAGCCACACCTATTTACATACTTGAAACCTAGGTTAAAGGTAGCGGCATACGCAGTTATCATCGCTACGGTGCTGATCTTAGTCTCCATCACCTACCTAAATCAAGTAAGGAGGGTAGACGAATACGAGGAAGAGGTTAAGAAGCTCTTTGAGGAGGTTAGGGCTGACATATCTAGGATACGCAACCTCACAGCCTCTGAGCCTGTAGTGGTTAAGATCGTCGATAAACGCTTTTTCGAAGCGAAGGCTGAGGGGGGCGTAGATGAGTTAAAGGCTGCGCGAGAAGCCCTCTATAAAGCCCTTCTCCTAGCACCTAAAGACTTCTCCATAACCGGGTATGAGAGGGAGAGGGCTGGGCTCGTCGTAGCGGCCTCCTCAGCATACACACTCTACATCGTTCGAGACTATTTCAGCCCCGGATCTGAGGATAGTAGAAGAGTGCTTGCCCACGAATATATGCACCTCCTCCAATATAATAGGGTTAGGCAGCCGCAGACTATGTGGTTAGATGCTCAGCTCGCTTGGAGCGCCTTTATAGAGGGTGAAGCTGACTTGGTTGCTGATCTCTACACATCGAACAAGACTGGCAGAATATCTCTGGCCACGTCGAATCTTGGGCAGCCTAAGAGCCGGTTAGACACGTGGTTCATAGACCAATTGACCTACTTCCCCTACGTCTTCGGCGAAAGGTTTGCTTACACCCTATATCTTGCTGGAGGCTGGAGCGCCTTAGACCAAGCCCACTCTGACCCACCATCATCTACCGCTGAAATCCTAAACCCAGATCTCTACGTGAAAGGCTTTAAGCCGAGATATCCACAGAACCCAACACCACTAAGCGAAGGCTGGCGCATATACTACCCAGATGTTCTAGGCGCATTCTTCCTCAAACTCTTTTTGACACGCACATTAGACTCAGAGGTAGCTCAAAAGGTAGCATACTCTTGGTTAGGCGATAACGCCACCCTCTACCTAAGTGAAGGAGAGCATCTACTCTACTGGCAGATCGACTTAGCCGATGTAGAGCAAGCCAGCATGGTTAAGCAGATGCTCAAAGAGAACCTGCTGAAAGAAGCCTCTGTCGAAGAGAAGGAAGTATTGCAGATGAATGGTATCTGCATAGCCATACTCAACAAAGACTCTAACCTCATGGTAGTGAGTGCATCAAACCTTACTTTGGCTGAAGAAGCCTTAGATGACCTACTCAAAAAGGGCTTCGCTTAAACTTCATATATCTGGGGTAGGGTAGCACTAAAGTATGAGCGGAGAATCCGTCTGCCCACTCTGTGGTGGAAAACTTAAGATCAGCACAAGTAAGAACCCTGTGAGGAACGTTGTAAAAGTCTATGTTAAGTGCAGCAGATGCGCTTTTGAAAAGACGTATGAGCGCCCACCAGAAGTCACATTAGAGGATTGGTTAAAACATGTGCTAGAAGAAGAAAAGACAAGAAAAAAATAGGAGGAGGGGTCTACTGCTTGACCCCAGTTATAGTTCTGGTCTCTGTAACATACCATCTTGTATGATCTCTGAAGGAGTCGTAGAACTTTAGGAACGTGTTGTAATCCTCAGCTTCGACGACGAAGAAGCCGTTGTACCCTATTCCGAAAGCGTGGTCGTATTCGCCCACCAGTTTAACCCCCTTTGGCCATTTTTTCTGCTTGAAATCTTCCCACTTTTTCTTCGAATCCTCCAGCTCTTTAGGCGATAGCTCCCTTACCCTATAAAATATGACGAAGCCCAGCGTCATACACGTTAATATTGTCAAGTGGTTGATTAAAAGGGTTTTGATATCTTATCTTGATTAGTGTAGCTAAGGATTTTAATCCAACTTTACCCTAAGATTGCGTATGCCCAGGTTTTATACTGGAAGCGGGGATAGAGGCGAAACTACCCTGCTAGGAGGGGTTAGGGTCGGTAAAGATGATGCAAGGGTAAACGCGTTAGGTGAGCTCGACGAAGCTAACTGCATAGTAGGCTTCGCAAGAAGCTTCATAAAGCTGCCTGAAGTTGATAGTATGTTAGAGAGGGTCCAGCAAGATCTTTTCCTAATCGGCTTAGATGTCATAGCCCCTCTTCAAAACAGAAGCCGTGTAAGCGAAGACATGGTGAAAGCGCTGGAGGAGCAACTCGACTCTCTAGCCAAAGACCTACCAGAATACCGTAGATTTGTGCTACCGGATGGAACACCAGAAGTAGCCTCACTATACCTTGCGAGAAGTGTGGTCAGAAGGGTTGAGCGGACCATAGTGAAGATGGCGAGGTCAGCGCCGAACCTTCTCCCTTCAATAAAGTATCTGAACAGGCTCTCTTCGCTACTTTACGTCGCCGCTAGATACACCGCGTTAAAGACGGGTGTGGTTGAGAAAGAGTGGGTTAGCGATGAATCTAAGCCGTAGAGGTTTCTACAGGCGGGAGCCCATACTTGGAGCACCTTTCGTCAACGTATCTTTGGATAAGCTCTATATCTTTCTCAGATAGGTGCCTAAACCTGCCTTGCATCTTAAGATACTCTACAACAGGCTTTCTGCGCGCAGGTTTAACCGTCAGCCTAAACTGCCCATTCTCCACCTCGTAAAGAATGAAGACACCTGTCTGCACGCCTAACCTGCTGACTTGAATAACCTTCTCGCTTGGGATACGCCAACCAGGTGTGCAAGGCGTATAGATATGTAGATAGGCAGGCCCCTCGACCTCAAGCCCCTTCTTCGCTTTGTTGATCAGATCTAGAGGATAGGCTACCGTAGCCGTAGCAACATAGGGTATGCCGTGTGCAGCGACTATCGCTGGAAGATCCTTCTTGAATGTCATCTGACCCGCAGGCTTTGCCTTACCAGGAGGTGAGGTGGTGGTCCAGGCGCCATAAGGCGTAGAGCTAGATCTCTGTATCCCCGTGTTCATATAGGCTTCATTGTCCAAGCAGACGTAGAGGAAGTCGTGGCCACGCTCAAGAGCTCCTGAAAGCGCTTGGAAGCCGATATCCGCTGTGCCTCCATCGCCAGCGAAGCATACTACGTGAATCTTCTTCTCAGGCATAACCTTCTTCCTCATCAGAACCTTCAGAGCTGCTTCTATGCCAGAAGCGACAGCGGCCGCGTTTTCGAATGCTACATGGTACCAGGGCACAGCCCAAGCGGTATATGGATAGGGTGAAGAAACTACCTCAAGGCAGCCTGTAGCGTTTACAACAATCACATTAGGTCCAGCGGCTTTCAAAACGTGTCTAACAGCGATTGTTTCTCCGCAACCTTGGCATGCTCTGTGACCTGATGTGAAGTATTCCTCGAGCGGTATATCTTTTATGCTCTTGAATGCTTGTACAGCCATATTTCTACACCCTCGCTTGGATGAATTCTACTGTATGCTCGTGTCCTTCTTTAGAAACCGCTTCTAGTGCCCGCTCACCTATTTTGGTAAAATCCCTTATCGTTATGTCTCTGCCACCTAAGCCAGCTACGAAGCTCAGAACAGCTGGTCGATCCCTCTCATCATACAATATGTTCCGTATATCGCCGTAAATAGGCCCTCCCAACCCCCCAGCAGATATGGCTCTATCCACAACCGCTACAGCCCTAACTCCGCTCAGCACATTCTTTATCTCTTGAATCGGGAAGGGTCGGTAGAGTCTGAGCTTGATTAGACCTATCTTCTTACCTTCATTCCTCATCTTGTCCACAGCCATCCGCCCTGTACCGGCGAATCCTCCTGCTATGAGTATGGCTGCTTCAGCGTCCTCAAGCCTATATGTCTCCAGAGGCGCATAGTATCGACCAAAAAGGTCACCAAATTCACGCCAAACTTCTAAGATCACAGCCTTAGATGCGTTAAGCGCCCACTCGTTCTGAACCTTCAGCTCCGTCTGAATATCCGGACCAGATACAGGACCCCAAGTGCTCGGCTGATCTGGCGTAAGTCTGTAAATAGCCTTCCTATGTTTAGGCAGAAAGCGGTCCACCTCTTCTTGATCGAGCGCGATCAGAGGCTCTATCACATGTGTCACGTGGAAGCCGTCGAAGCAGACCGCCACAGGAAGGAGAACCCTCTCATCCTCAGCTATCTTAAACGCCTGTAGCGTATGATCAAAGACTTCTTGTGCGTTTTCAGCGTATATCTGGATCCAACCGCAGTCCCTTGAAGCCATCATATCGCTCTGATCACCCCAGATGTTCAGATTCGGTGAAAGAGATCTGTTAGCAACGCCCATAACGATGGGAAGCCTATTACCCGCGGCAATAAAGAGCATCTCATGCATCAAAGCAAGGCCCTGCCCAGCCGTAGATGTGTAGACTCTAGCACCAGCAGCGCTCGCACCTATACAAGCGCTCATGGCTGAGTGCTCTGATTCGACGTTTATGTACTCCGCATCCAGCTCACCGTTTGCCACATACTCCGCTAGGCGCTCTACGATATGTGTCTGAGGTGTTATTGGGTAGGCTGCGATCACATCTACGTTTGCTAGTTTAACAGCAAGCGATGCTGCGTGGGAGCATTCTATAGCTATCCTCCTACTCAACTCACATCACTCCTCCTCATCGACCATCTTGATGGCTTTCCTCGCGCATTCTTCAGCGCATATACCACATCCTTTACAGTACTTCAGATTGATCTCATACATCCCCTCGGAGTTGATGAAGACCGCTCCATCTGGGCAGTACACCCAGCACATCCCACATTTAGTACATAGCTTTGCATCTAGAATCGGTCTCTGGCTTCTGAACGACCCTGTCTCATACTGCTTCGCTGAGCCTGGTACAAAGATTATTCCTGCTATCGGTAAGGTCTTAACCGTTGGTTTGCTCTCACTCATTCTACTCACCTACTACAACTTCGTTGAACCCTCTCGTCACCGCCTTGGCGTTCATCTCGCCCGCTTTCCCACCGAACCTTTCTCTTACAACATCTAAAACAAAGTGCAGGTCCACCAACCCTATCACTCTAACAGCGGCGCCTAGCATCGTCGTATTAACGATCGGTACTCCTAGTGTTTCACGCGCTATCTTTCTTGCATCGATTACAGCAAGCCTGCAGTTCACGCCCAGTTCTCCTCTAAGATCATTTAACGACTTGCTCGTATTTATTATCACCGCTCCTCCTTCCTTGAGCCCCTCTAGAACATTCACCATTCTTAGAAGACCAGAGTCGATAACTATGACCACGTCTGGCTCATAGACCTCCGAACGCACACCTATGGGCTTTTTATCTAACCTATTAAATGCCAGAACAGGCGCACCACGTCTCTCGGGACCAAAAGATGGTGAAGCTTGCGCATACCAACCTTGATTTATAGCAGCGTGTGCAAGAAGCTCCGCAGCGGTCACAGCACCTTGCCCACCCCGCCCGTGCCAGCGGATTTCAATCAAACCGCGTTCACCAACATCAATGGGTTATCAAGTTTAAGAGAAATTTTCTGAGATATATGCTTAACTTAATTTGTTTTTGGCTGCGTTGATTGAGGTTTTCTTTTTTGTTAACAAGATAGCAATCAGTGTTTGTATCTTCGAATCTTCACACCGTTATCCTCTAAGTTCTTGATGTACCTCTTTATAGCTGGTATGATTAAGCGCAGATCCTTCTCTCTTATGACTACATCCGCTCTGGACTCAACAATCGGCTGGGCGCAGAAGGCTATCTTTAGTTGAGCCAGCTCAAAGAGTGTGAGGTCGTTTGCACCATCGACTACCGCTACTATCTGCTCTCTCGGCTCCTTCAGCGTTTTAACCAAACCTTGTATCGAATTTGCTTTATTCGAGTTGACTCTTATAACTACGGAATCTAGGCGGTCTCCTACGAAAACGAGCTCGTTGGCGAAGAAGTAATCTAAGCCTAACTCCTTCTGGACTCTCTCAGCCAGCAGGGTGAAGCCGCCTGAGACAGAAGCCAGCATAAACCCCATCTCTCTTAGTGTTTTGCAGGCTTCTTTTGCACCGGGCATAAGTCTAAGTGCGTTGGATACATTTACACAATCGCTGTAACTCAGCCCCCTTAATTCTTGTATCCTTAAGTAAAGTCCTTGCTCCCAATCTATCTCTCCCCTTATACCCTTCATTGTTATATCCCAGATCTTATCTTCAATACCCTTGAGCTTTGCAAGCTCGGGTAGGAACTCTCCATCTACTAGAACACCTTCTAAGTCGAAGATCGCCAGCATCAAAAGACACCTTGCTTCGCATTCATCTCCGTTGGCGCACCTTTCTGCTACTAAGCCTCATAATAGCCTATACTTAACCTTTAATATTTCTCTATCGGTATGATGTGGGGTATAGAGGTAAGCGGTATGCTTGAGTGCTTAGTAGCGCTAGCCGCCAACGGTTCATCCGAACTCTTGTTCCCAATAACCCTTCTTATTGTGGCTTTAGGTTTTGTTGGGCTCGTGATCCTAATCTTGATCGGCAAAGGGCGAGCTGATTAATTTGAGTAGAGGGGTGTATACTCTGCTGATAAAATTAGGGGAAGGACAGTCAATCAAGCCCAGACCAGAGCTACGATGGAATCTCCCAAAGGGCTACTACGTTTACACAGGCTCAGCGTTAGGTAGAGGCTCAACCAGCCTAGAGAAGCGTCTAGAAAGGCATCTGAGGGTTAATAAAAAGATCTTCTGGCATATCGATAGGCTCCTTAGCGGCTCCGGTAGAATAGTCAAGGTATTTTATGCTGAAACCGCAGCAAAGATAGAATGTGAACTCAACCAGAAGATCTCTATTGCAAGCTAAACCGATCAAAAGATTCGGCTCATCGGATTGTAGGAAAGGATGCGTAGGGCACCTACTCCGCTTAAGCCCTTACACTCAAGATGTTAACGAGCTGGTTTGTAGAGCTTATCGTGAACTGGGCTTAAACTATAGGGAGTTAAGTGTGGGGCTTGAGGTTGAGTAGTCTCCCCTTGGATCTAGTTATATTCGATCTCGACGGCACTTTGGTAGAGTTTAGGTACCGCTTTGCTGAGGCGAAGCAGAGTGTACTATGTCTTCTAGCATCGCTTGGAATATCCCTACCACTTGATGTTGCACAGAAACCTACCCAAGACATATTTGACGAAATCGCCGTTCAAGTTAAGAAGAGCGGTTCACTCAATCTGAATCTCGATCACGTTATGGCACAAGTTAACGAAGTGATCGACCTCTATGAAATGGAGGCTGCGACCTCTACAACACTATTTGAAGACACCAAGCATGTGTTAGAGGTGCTTAAAAATGATGGTCTCAAGACCGCTCTGGTTACAAATAACGGTAGGAAGGCTACTGACTTTATGCTAAACAGATTCGACATAAAGAGATTCTTTGACATCATCCTAACAAGAAACGATGGGTTAAGATTGAAGCCGTATCCTGATGGCATACTGTGGGTCTTGAATAAAGTAAATGCATCTCCGACTAGGACGCTCTTTGTTGGAGACAGCTCAATTGACATAAAGGCTGGTAGAGCTGCTGGTGTTTTCGTCGCAGCCCTAAAGAGCACCTTCATTAAATCACTAAGCGACTTTGAAATCAAACCGGATTACCTTCTAGATCGCCTCTCAGATATACTCTTCCTAATTAGAAGGCTGTAAGCGTGGCTTTCATCAAGTTTATAGGTAGGGCTTAAGAAGCCTCTTTGTGTTGAAGGAGAAGAGGGAGCTGGTCAAGAGAATCAGCATATCCCTACCGCCAGCGCTGCTGGTGCTCTTCGACAAGATCTCAGCATCGATAGGCTACACCGAACGCTCAAGGGCTATACAAGCGGCGATGAGGAACTTTATAAGCGAATTCCAGTGGAGTGCAGCGCCTGAATCAAGCGGCTCAGCTGTGATCCTAATGATCTATAATCACGAAGTTGGGGGGCTTGATGAGAAGATAACCGACATCCAACATAGCTTCCGTAGCATCGTATCCTCAACACTACACATCCATCTGGATGAGACTAGGTGTTTAGCGATCATAGTTGCTAGAGGATCCAGCGTTGAAATAAAGAAGATAAGCGAAAAGCTCGCCTCACTTAGAGGTATCCTGCAGCTAAAAGTGGACTACTTCGAGCACTCTGTCTAGATCGGTGGGCGTAGTTTTGCTCGACCTACAGGTCCTACTAAAACTGGTTTCAAACCTTGGTTACGTGGGCGCACTAATAGCTGGAGTTCTCGGCTCAAGCAGCCTCTTTATATCGTTCTTTCCCTCATACATCGTAATAGCGCTGCTAGGAGCAACCCTCAACCCTATAGCAGTAGGCTTGTTAGGTGGGTTAGGCGCTGGGATTGGACAGTTCCTACATTACTATATTGGTTTAGGCGGTAGATATGTTATTCCAAATAAGTGGAAAGGTAGGTTGGATGTTTGGCGAATGAAACTGGATAAGTATGGCGTTCTCCTAATCTTCGCCTTTGCAGCCACCCCCCTTACTCCAGATGACATGATCTGGATACCACTCGGTGCAATGAAGTACCCAAAATTGAAAGCACTCATTGCGGCGGTATCTGGTAAGATGCTTCTGAACCTCGTCTACGCTCACGTGGGGTACTTTGGTTGGAAGTCTATCGCACGGTTCTTTACGTAGAGTAGGGTATATATAGCGTCAACCCTTTGCAGATAAGAGCGATGGGCTTCATAATCCTGATGAAGTTCAGAAGTAAGCCGAGGAGTGAAGCACTTCGGCGCCTAATCGATCTATATGAAAAGCCGTCTGCAGACCTTAGGCAGCGCAGTAAACGGTTTAGCTGAAGCGTGAAGGCGTCGCTCTTGCATACAGAGTGGGTAAGCCACCCTCTACTAAAGAGCGGAGTTCTTGAGAGGCGAGAGTATCAGATAGAGCTCTTTAACCTCTCCTTAAAAGAAGACCTTCTTATTGTGCTACCTACAGGCTTAGGCAAGACCGCTATCGCTCTTCTCGTTATCGCAGAGATGCTTTACAGACACCCTGATAAGAAGTGCGTACTGCTTGCGCCGACTAGGGTTTTGGCTTCTCAACATAAAGACTTTCTTTCCAAGATGCTTAACGTGGAGCAAGACGATGTTGCTGTAGTTACTGGTGAAATGGGGTTAAAGGATAGAATCGTCGCTTGGTCCAAGCGTGTCTTATGCGCAACACCCCAGATAATGGCTGCTGATCTGGAGCGTGGGCTGATAGACCCCAAACACATCTCGCTCATAATCTTTGACGAAGCACATAGAGCCGTGGGCGACTACGCCTATACCAAGATCAGTGTGAAAATGGCTGAAAACCCAAGTTTAAGGAGAGTGGGCTTAACCGCATCACTACCAGAAGAAAAAGATAAGGTAGAAGAGATTCTTCACAACCTTAGGGTGAGAAGAATAGAAGCGAGGCGAGAGGATAGCAAAGACGTGGCACGCTATATCCAGAAGACATCCATCGAGTGGGTCGAAGTTCAACTCAACCCCCTTCTAAATAGAGTTAGAAGCGAGCTGCTGGAGGCGATCAAAGAATATGTCAATAGATTACATATGCTAGGTCTTGGAAGCGGAATCGGTGTGCCGCCTAAGATGAAGTACCTTATAGATCTGAGAGCCAAACCAGAGTATTCGACGAACCCTTCGTGGAGAGGCTTCAGAGTAGAAGTAGAGGTGTTGGGTTAAGGGATCTTCTTCAAAACGAGCATCTAAGAACCGCATATGAAATAGCAAAAGGTACACTTGAACTCGGGGTCGAGCACCCCAAGCTAGAGGAGCTGGTA
>JAAOZN010000020.1 GCA_011605775.1 Nitrososphaerota archaeon
CTCGTCTTCAATTAGGGTCTCGATGTAGCCCTTGCGGCCTACGTGCAGCACCGGTTTACCATCTAACCCAGCCCTAACATACCCCTTCACGACTCTAATTAGGCTGCCCGCTTTGATCGAGAGCCGCTCCGAGCTTTCAGCAGCTTCATCCCATAATGTTACTGGCAAGAAGGATTCTTTATCAAATATCACTATACGCCTATATCTCCCAGTCGTACCGTCCCTTCTACTATAAATTTTAGTCGCATATGCTGATAGAACACAGCCTCTGACCGTTGCTTCTGACAACCCTATCTGAACCGCACTTGGGGTTAGTTCAACACCACCGCTCTCCACTTTCTCCTCAAGAGCCACACCCAGCTCAGAGGCTATGAGCCAGCAAGCTCCAGCATCACTAAGGTATCCTGCGCCTATTTGCCGCTTCTTCTCCTCTATAAGCCTGTTTAACTCTTCTTCACTCAGATCTCTCCTCTGACTGAGTATCTTTGCTTTTAACGCCTCGGCGTCAGGCATCTCTACAGCCTCTAACTCTACTCTGGTAAGTTGCTTATGCACTTAACCTATTCGCTTCCTTCTGAAAAATTGAAGCAGATCATAGTGCTCTTTTGTGCACCGAAGGCTGCACATCTACGATTAAGGCTCCACTTCACAAATATCCTAGCAGTTTTAGTAAGAGCTGGGCTGCAAGTACCCACATTATGAGACCGAGTCCGGATCTTATCGCGCCAGCTTTGAACCTCATGCTGGTTTTTGCTCCAAGAATTCCACCAATAAAAACACCAATGCTTGTCACTGAAATTAGAAGAATATCGAGGCTGTGGAATGCTGCGTGGCCTAATATACCGGAAAGTGCTGAGAAGGATATAATCAGATGCGAGGACCCAGCCGCGAACTTTGTCGGATACTTGCAGACGTAGACAATAAAAGGAACTATAAATACACCGCCGCCAACTCCTAGCAGTCCGGAGATAAATCCGACTCCGAAACTGAAAAGCACGATAAGCACATGCGTGGCAATTGGCAGGCCTTCCGGAGGCTTTTCTTCACCCTTTTTCTTTTCCCAATAACTATAGATCATTCTCGCTCCGAGACCGAGCAGGAAAATCACGAATAACCACATCAAAACGGTGGTATTAACAAATTTGGCTAAAGCTCCTCCTACAAAGGCTCCGACGCAGATACCTGGAACGTATAGGAATGACATTCTGAAGTCAATCATCTTGCGACGGTAGAAGATATAGCCCGCAGACACAGATGTTATCAGATTCAACACCAAAGAGGTGGAGGTGGCGATAATGCCAGCGTAACCGAGAACGAGTAGCAAAGGCGAGTATACTGACCCGCCGCCTTGCCCAAACATCGAGAACACGAAAGCTATTAGAAAGCTAAAGATGACTGCGAGGAGAAGCACAATATTGGCATCCATATGTTGATCACTTATTGCATTCCTTAATTTTGGGCGCTCTGCTTAATGTTTGAGATATGTAGATGCCATTACGATTGGTAATAGATTTGTTGCAGTAGCTAGGAAATTTATGTCGGATACTTTTGAACTGGAGCATATGAGGTCTTGTATCACCTATTAGACCTCTATTTCCACATATCGAATATTGTATTGACTACGTATTCACCTTCGTATTTTGAGCATGGTATACATACCTTTTCTCCATCGACTATACGTAGATACCTCTCGAAGACGTATTCACCACATTTTGAACATTTGGCAGTTTTGAAGATAGATCTTGGCCTCCTAAACGTGAAATCAGATAACTTCTCAACCTTGAACATTTCTTCATCAGAAGCCTCTAAAACGACTTTAACACTCTTCTCTGCAACCTCGGAAGGAATCTGTGAGGGCTCCACACCTCTCCTACGGTAGGCAAAGAACTCTTCTTTAGTTAGCTTATCGTAGAACTCAGTTTTGACCGACACTCGCACAGCTCCTTTTCCCCGCAAAGAGCCAAAGAATTCCTGAGCGAGCTTAGGAGGCTAGACTTCAAATCGCAGCTAGTGGGTTATGACGGAAAGATGGGGGGAGATGAGGCTAAAGAGATAGGAATTGACTTTAAGGCTTTATCTTCGGTAAATCGCTCTAAGACTACTGCTGAGGATACAAAGCGTGCTGTAAAAGATTGTATAAATGAAGGCGTTGGCTTGATTGTTTTTGTAGGCGGGGATGGCACAGCAAGAGATGTTCTAGATGCTATCAAAGAGGGCGTGCCAGTGATAGGTGTGCCTTCTGGTGTTAAGATGTATTCAGCTGTCTTCGCAGCTACACCAAGAGCCGCTGCTAGATTGGTTTACGAGTACCTTAGAGGTAGAGTAGCGGCTAGGTTAAGTGAGGTTCTTGATGTTGATGAGGAGAAGTATAGGTTAGGTGCGCTTTCGATCAAACTCTATGGTTATCTCCTAACATTATCAGACCCCATCCTTCTACAAGCTTCTAAGATGCCTACTGTAATTACTGAAGACGAATTGGAAAATCAAAAGGCGATAGCGAGGAGAGTTGTCCAAGATATGGTTGATGATGTGATCTACATACTTGGCTCCGGCACAACAACTAAAGCTGTAGCAGATCTACTTGGGCTACCTAAAACACTTCTCGGAGTTGATGTGATAAAGAAAGATAGAGTTATAGTTAAAGATTCTAATGAGGCGCAGACTCTTGAGGCGATAAAAGGGAAGAAGGCTAGAATAATCGTTTCGCCTATAGGGCGCCAAGGCTACATCTTCGGGAGAGGAAACCAGCAGATAAGCCCAGAAGTTATAAAGTTAGTTGGTAAAAGCGGTATAACAGTTGTAGCTACTAGAGGAAAGATATCTACACTGGACTCCTTAAGGGTTGATACAGGGGATCCTCAGCTAGACCAAGAGCTTGAAGGATACTATAAAGTCATAATTGACTACAACGAGAGCCAAGTCATAAGGTGCATTGCATAAAGTTATAAAACCATCAGATTTAACTGTATGGCTAGGCGCATAATTGGTTGGCGGATCTAAGACATTCTCTTAAAGAAGCTTTAAAGTCTATTCGCAGACCAACAGTAAGTTCTAGAACTATCTTACTCACCCTAGCTTTGATAGCGGTCTTCTCGATCGCACTATCTCTCAGAATATACCCAGCGAAGTATGGTTACTACTTACACGAGTATGACCCCTACTTTGATTACTATGCAACAAACTATTTGGTAGAGGGGGTTAAAGAGAGAGGTCTGATTAGCTTTGCTGACTATTTTGCGTGGAGGGATTATAGCACATGGTTCCCGGAAGGTAGGGATGTTGCTTTAAGCTCCCAAGTTGGATTGCACTTCGCAGGAGCGGGTCTCTACCTAATAGCAACTGAAATATTCAGCATCGAGATAAGTCTCTACGACTTCTTGGTGATTCTACCAGTATTCCTAGGTGCATTTACTACTCTTATTATGTTTCTGCTTGTTAAAAGGATGGCTGGTGCTGGCGGTGGGCTCCTCGCAGCTCTCCTATTTGCTACCTCGCCTCCACTCCTTCTGCGGGGAAGCCTAGGTTGGTTTAAGTCAGAGCCTCTTGCGCTCTTCCTAGCACTCGCAGCCATCTACCTTTACCTCACAATCTATGATCCGAAGGTTAAGATGAACGGAGTTATGTGGAGGGCTAGTTTGGCTGGTATACTGCTTGGCTATGCGAACACCTGTTGGGGAGGTTCTCAATATTTCGGTATAGTATTTGGACTCTTTTTCATAATAGCAGCTCTTCTGAAATTCGACTTAGAGAAGACAGCGTATGCTGGAGGACTTCTTGTTGCTTTTAATATGATCCTTAGCTCTATCTTCCCAAGACCCAGCCCAGCATACATCTTGAATCCTATAGGTATACTGCTCATCTTAGGGTACCTTTACAGCCTCATAGCTTATAGACTTGCTTCGACCCAAGAAAAAGTCTTCATAAGGAGCTCTTTAAAAGCAGTATTTACGCTACTACTGGCTGGTCTACTCGTGGTAAGTTTTGGTGCGATTTCAGCCGTCAGCGCTAGGTACTATACGGTAGTCTACCCCTTCCAGAGGACAGCCAACCCACTTATCGAATCTGTGGCTGAACACTTTGTGCCTACACATATAGAATACTTTAAGGCCTATGGCGTGCTCATGTTCTTAGCGCTCTTTGGGGTTTATGTTGCGTTTAGGCGCAGAAGTCCAGCTGCTGTTTTAGCTCTGATCTTAGGTATATCAGGCGTCTATATCGCATCCTCTTTCTCTCGACTTATGGTTTATTCAACCTTAGCTCTAGTGGTTCTAGCAACTATAGGTCTGGTCGAGTTATCCTCCTCCGTCTTAAAATCTCATAAGACTACTAGCAAGAAAGCTCTTCTACATGAAGTTAGGAGTGATGTTAAGATAGCCTACTCCATCTTCCTTGTGTTTCTAATAACTCTCCCTATGGTTTACCCTATCGGCTCCAGTTGGCGAGATATAGCTGATTCACCTGTAAGCATAGCGAACGCTGGTACAAATTACAAACTTGAACTTCCAGATTGGCGTGAAGCCTTAGCTTGGATCAAAGATAATACTCCTGAAGATGCTGTTGTAATCGCTTGGTGGGATTACGGGTACTGGATAACTGTTATGGGGAACAGAACAACTTTAGCGGATAACGCCACCATAAACTCAACTAAGATCGCTCAGATAGCTCGCCTATTTATGTCGAACGAGACTCAAGCAGCATCGATCCTTAAGAACATGCTTCGTGACCCCAAGGATCCCAGTAGGTTAAGACCATGCTATATAGTAGCCTTCGTCGCTGGGCAGAAGCTATCAACACAAGGCTTCGACTACTATATACTAGGTGGCGGGGGAGATGAGAGCAAGAAGCAGTGGTTCATACGGATAGGTGGACTAAACATGACCCAATTCCTTTACGAGGATGAATTTACACCCAAACCATACTTCTGGGAGAATACGATATTAGGTAAGATGTGGCCCTTTGAGTTCCTACAGTTCGTTGACAGATCAGGTAGGCCGCAGACTTCAGAGTATAAACCAGGCTACATCGCGCTTTACACTAAGCAGCTGAAGTATACTGAGGAAGGCGACTTGCTAAAGCTCGTCTTCAAATCTTCCAGTCTAGACAATCCTTCTGAAGGTGTGTTTGCTGCGGTTCTGATATACGAAGTGCATCTTTAGGTTTCTGCTGGTTTAGGGTTCTTGTAGCGCTCAATCAGCCTATATGTAGCATACTTATCTTCGAGTGAGAACTTTGGAGGATGAGGGTAGACGGTTTCGCTTCCACATTTGCTACAGGTCTTTGATAATGTGTAGGTTTGGCACCGCTCACATTTACGGAGAAGCTTACCCATAGACTCATCAACTCCTGCTGAATGAGAAGAATGCGTCGTTCTTTTGAAGAATGCTCTTAGCTTTATTAATTGCCGCATCTAGTGTTCTCTCAGCCACCTTATAGTTTTCCGCTGTAACAGTTATCATATATTTTGACGCTGCAAGGTAAGTTATCTTCACATCAGCCCCACCGCTCTTAACCTTCTCAGCCACATCCAACGCTTCTTTGATTATATCTATCCCATCAGGACTCAAAGATCGAGCTTCAATAACGCCCTTTATGCTGACAGTGGGAGGTGTTATCTTTTCTCTAGCAACCTGCTCCAAGGCGGTAATATATTCGGGAGGTAAGTTCAACCCTTCAAAGGCCTTTACCCCTTTAGTGACCAAGGCTTCTAAGGCTTCGTATAGATCATCATATTCTCTGAGTATAGCCTCCTCATACTTTGCTTCCTCTTCTTGATTTAAGTTAAGCCTCACCTTGACTGTATTGAACACATTTCTGGCTTTCTCAAACCGTTTAATCTGAAGCATCTTAGCCCTTCTTTCTTCATCAGTAACCTGCCTTAAAGAAAGGTCCACTTCATACCTAACCTTGTTTACTCTTATCACCTTAAGAACCAGCTTCTGCTTCTCCTGCACATATCTACTGATATTCCTAACCCAACCTGATGATATCTCTGAAATATGCAGGAAACCTTTTAAGCCCTCGTATTCATCTAAAGTTACGTAAACACCGTGCGGCGTTATGTTGGTTATGGTAGCGTAGACTAGCTCTCCTTCTTCAGGCAGATTTCGCGCTGCTTCCAAGTATAGAGCCTCCAGCATCTACTCTACTAATATAGTACTTGAACCTTGCCCCATTTCTGGTGATGATAAGGCTGATATAACTGTGCAAAGAAGTCTCTGCTGTTGGCTGGTGTGAAGACGGTACCTGAGGTCGCCATAGCAACACTTGACGGTAGAGCATACTTCTTTATGTCGAGTTTACTAAAGAGCATGGGAATACCGTTCAAAAGCCTTACGCCAAACGAGCAGATAGATAAGCACGTTAAACTCGTTTTGTCTACTAGGAAAGAACGCCCTCTGATACCTTTTGATCCAGTATTATGTGTCGAAGATTTAGATGGCGAGCTGGCAACGGCTAAGATCCTCTATATGGTGAAGAAGAATGTTGGTGAATCTGTGTATATCGTTGGCATCGATCCTGGCGTGAGGATAGGGATCTCAGCCTTCTACCTAGGTGATGAAGTGTATAGTTGTGTAGCTTATTCTACTGTTAGGGCTGCGAATATAGTTTCAAAGCTTCTGAGAAGCGCCCCGACTAAGAAGAAGATAGTGAGGATAGGTGATGGTAATATAGATGTTGCTTTAAAAATAGCTGAGACACTAGTAGAGGAGTTTGGAAAGCAGATTCGAATAGAGATAGTTGATGAAGCTGGCACAACTTCTTTAGCTAAAAGCAAGCCAAATAAACGGAGTGTAAAAGATCTTAGATCTGCTAGACTTATAGCGCTGCGGCGAGGAAGAGAACTTACACCTAATCTTCTTAAGAGTTATGGGAAGTAGGAGGCTCGCAACGCTTCAACGGCGTAGTCATAAACCTTTGAAGGATCGATGAGACCCTGTTCACATACGATCTTTGTTACTAAATCTGCTGGTGTTACATCAAAGTAGATGTTTCTAGCCATAAGATTCTTTGAACCCTTATAAACTTGTGTAGGAGACCGCTCTTCCAAAGTAGGTTTTGTAAAGAGTGTTCTAACGCTAATCTTCAGTGTCTCAGCTGCGACGTAAAATGGTATATTAGCTCGGTGAGCTGCTAGAGCAAGTAGATATGTTCCTATCTTATTGATTACTGAACCGTCAGCTGAGATAGCATCTGCCCCTGTGATCGCTAGATCTACTTCTTTGGTGAAGTGCCCTATAGAGGCGTCTGTTATGATAAACACCTTGCAACCGCTTTTAGCTAGCGTCTTAGCCATACTCCTGCCTTCGCAGAGAGGCCTTGATTCTGTGACATATACCTCCAACCTATTTTGTGAAGATGCTTTCTTGAGTGCTTCAAGGATGGTGTTACTGAAGCTATGTGTCAATACTTTTGAAGTATCTTTAACCAACTTTACGGTGTTTTCAACACATCTCTTGAACGCTTCATCCTTGGCCCCAAGCCACTCTTTAACTTCACGTCTTAAGGTCTCTTTAAGAGCTTCTAGATCTAGGTTTCTGCTGTAACCTTCTATGACGCGCCCAAGAAGATATGCTACAACGTTCTCTATGGCAAGCATACTTGGTCTTGTGCCAGCTAACTCTTTTGAGTAAAACTTAAGGAAGGATATGTAGTCACCTACTCCACCTTTTTTGAATGAATCTGACGCATCTTGAATAACCATAGCTGCTTTAGCAGCTAGCCAACTTGATCCATGTGTTAGATCATCCTCTATTTCTTTTAAACGGCTGCGCAACCTCTTGTTCATCTTGTAGGTGCGGGGCTTAACCCTCTCTAACGCATCTGCTAAACGAGGCACAGTCTTATACTGCTTGATCTCATTGGGTTTAACCCAAGCGTAGGTTTCGTGCTCCCAGTCCAACCTTATCCTGCTTGTAGGCGCCTTAAAGAGGAAGGGGTGGACTAGCCATAACACATCCTTCTCTCTATCGTAAGCTGGCAGAGGCTCACCTATCTTCAGAAGCGCCTCTCTACCTATCTTTAACCCCGTTTCTTCCTCCACCTCCTTAAGAGCAGTATCTAAAGGCTGCTCATCCTCCTCAACATACCCGCTTACACCAGCCCAAGAACCTTGGTAACTACCAACTTTAGCACTCCTCCTCAGAATAAGGATCTTACCGCGATAAGTTAGGAATGAAGTGGCTACAGATCTTACTATCAACACCACTACTAACCTAGTCATAGGATTATGTAGCATAAAAAACCTGTGCCTTCGCTTATCTTTCTAGATGAAAAATGTAGGTTATAGCTATATTGAATAGACGTTAGGCACCTTGAGTCCAGTAGGTTGATCAACCGCCTTTAAAATCAAATCTTATATCTGGCTCTTGACCCAGATTCTAACTAGGCTTCTATGATAACCAAGAGCAAAATAATGAACGCGCTTTCTACCGTAGTTGACCCAGAAGTAGGCTTAAGCATCGTTGAACTCGGGATGGTCAAAGATATCAAGATAGAGGATGGCAAAGTCAAGTTACTTATCGCTCTAACGGTGCCGAGCTGCCCATTAGCTAACACCATAAAGAGAGACGTTGAAAAGGCCGTAAGTAATTTGGATGGCGTCCAGAGTGTTGCTGTAGATACTACATCCATGAGCCAAGAAGAGCTGAATAAGCTCAGAGAAAGACTTCAAGAAAAGTCTGGCAAAAAGGCTGCTTCTACTGGCGTAGAGAAACTAGATAAAAAGAACATAGCACACATAATAGCGGTTGTATCAGGTAAAGGCGGGGTAGGTAAATCATCTGTCTCAGCCTTACTTGCAACAGAGCTTAGAAGAATGGGTTACGAAGTTGGAGTGCTGGATGCGGACGTGACTGGACCGAGCATAGCTAAGATCTTCAACCTAGATGAGAGACCCAAAATAGGGCAAAAAGGTATAATACCACCCACAACAAAAAGCGGAATAAAGGCTATTTCGGTAAACCTGCTCTTAGACAACCCAGAGCAGGCTGTTGTTTGGAGAGGACCTATTGTAAGTAATGTGATAAAGCAACTCTACTCTGAGGTGGATTGGGGTGATCTACACTTCCTCATAATCGATCTTCCCCCAGGCACAAGCGACGCACCCCTAACAGTTTACCAATCCATACCTATCGATGGGGTTGTAGTAATAAGCACACCACAAGATCTAGCTTTGATGATAGTTGCAAAAGCGGTTAACATGGCTAAGACGATAAATGTGCCTGTGCTTGGTCTTATCGAAAACATGGGCTACTTAATCTGCCCACACTGCAGCCAAAGAATCAACCTATTTGGTGAATCAAAAGGTGAAAAGGCGGCAAAGAGATTTAACATACCGTTTCTCGGAGTGATTCCTCTTGACCCTGAGTTGGTCAAAATGGCGGATAAGGGGCGTATAGAAGACTATCAAAGCGAAGCCTTCACCGAAGTAGCTACAAACTTCAAGGATACTGTTCTGAAGAACTTAGTAGATACATCTCCTATCGGTTGGAAGAGCGCGTCCTAAGTCATTAAAGCTTAGTACCTAATCTAAAATTCATCAGCTTAAAGTAGTTATGGCAATAACCATAAATAATGGTTCATCCTATCCTATAACGGTTAGCTTGGATACAATTAATACTGAAGTTAAGTTTAGCAAAAGTAGAAGAATAGCGGCTATAGCGGTCTTCGCAGCTGTTGCCGCGGTAATAAGACTGCAGAGCAAAGTTTTGAGCCTACCCTTCCCTCTTATGCCAGCTTTAAAGCTTGAGATCTGGGAGATTCCTGTCGCACTAGGGTTACTACTTTACGGGCCTAGTGTTGGGTTTAGTGCTGGTGTGGTGGTCTTAGGCATAGGTCTTACGATTGGCAGTAATCCAACAGGTCAAGTATATAACTTCGTGGCCTTCTCGAGTATGCTAATTGGTATGCTGTTAGCCAACAAGCTTTATTCACGCAGCAAAAGATTCAGTCTAAGAGGTAGCCTGCTAACTTCTGCAATAGGTGGTATAATATTCAGAGTAGCTGTTATGGTTCCCTTTATGTTGGTTCTGCTACCGCTACCCCCACCTGTAGGCTTCAATTTACCGCTCTGGAGCAACCCTCTACTACTTAGAAGCTGGGCGATAGCGCTCATTCTATTTAACTCACTGGTAGCAGCATACACCATACCTCTATCGTATGTGATTGAAGAGGCTTTAGTCAAAAGGTTGACGCCCTTGACTTGGATACGCTTACCCCTTCTAAGGCTTCAAGCCTTAGGAAGCAAAGAGTCTAAATAGTAAGGATGGTAGCTAAAAGGGTCTTAACACACATATACTTCCTCATCTATACTGATATCGATCTGTAGGTGTACTTAGCCGATATCAAACTAAATAATTTAACACGCTTCCTACTGGGATACAGGAGGACAGCAGTTTTCGCAGTCACGCCGCAATGTAACTGTAGATGCCTTATGTGTGGTATGTGGGAGAAGCCTAAGCAGCATATCTCTTTATCTTATGCCAAACAGATTATTGATTTTCTCGCAGAGAGGCGTTTTCTAATACTTTACTTAACAGGCGGCGAACCTACCCTCCACCCAAATATATGCGAAATCGTTAGATACGCTTCATCTAAAGGTCTGATAACTACTATGACCACCAACGGAACCGCACCACAGAAGACCATGAAGAGGTTGAAGGAGAGTGGGCTTCAAAGCATAAGCGTCTCTTTAGATCATTACGACCCACACCGCTGCGAATCCATCAGAGGTGTTAAAGGAATTATGCGGAAGCAGATCAACACCCTCCTCTACGCAAACACATTAGGTCTAAGACCATACGCTCTTACATACCTTGGACCAGAGATTGCTAGGGATGATGTTGCGAAACTTATCAGCTATGTGAATAAATTGGGGCTACCTTGGGGCTTCTGCTACCCTACAGACGCAAGAAACTCGTTTACACTGAAGGCCGAGGCTCAAAGGCAAGCCGATCTATTAAATGCTCTACATACCATATTGTACCTAAAGAAGAGTCATCTAGGAAGAATTACTAACACTTTAGCTTACATAGAGGATGCTATACTTCATACTGAAAATAAGCCGACAAAATACTCTTGCTTAGCCGGATATACCGTGGTTTATGTAGATTGGTTTGGTGATGTCTACCCCTGTTTTATGAGGAAGAAGATGTTTAACATATTTGATAAAGAAGAGAAGTTTAAGAGATTTAACTGCGATCTCTGCTTAGCCAACTGCTTCCGAGAGCCATCCTACCTAGCTAAACTGTCTTTAGCATTCGCCCTTAAAGAGACCTTCAGCTAAGCAGCTCAACTTGATCACCAGCATCAAAAATTTTAACATAGACTCCGATAAACTAAATAGAATACGATAGATTGTATGCTGACGCCAAGAGCAGCAGCTAATCTAAGCGCACATCTGCAGAGAAGAGCATTAACTTACCTTGAAGTCTGTAAAAACCTAGAGGAAGCAGCAACCGCAGCCAAAAACCTAAAACAGTATATGGGGAGAGGAGACGGTAGAAGAAGCGGTTCGACGCTTATAGCGCTAGGTGTAGCGTTGATAGCGTTCCCAGATCCCACAATTTCAGATGCGATAGGCACAGCCCTCATAGCACTAGGGCTACTTAAGAGGAAGATGAGGAAGATCGGTGTAAGGGATGTGTATGAGGAGATGCGTCAAGCGGTGAGCTACCTAAAAGATATCAAAGAACAATGCAGATAAACACAGCACTCTGAATTAGGTAAGATGCTTAGAGCGTTCAATAGATAGGGTCTTCACACCATTAGATCTTTGTAGCTATTTTACTATCCTCAACACTCAGCGGGCAACAGTTTATACGTTCTGCAGCAAATCTATAAAATGCGGTGCTGATGACGAAGATTATGCGTCTGGATGAGCGAGACCGAAGACTCATTCAGGAAACCAGACAAAAGTTGCCTTATATCACTAATGGTATGAAACGCCAGCGTACTTTTTTCATATATTCGTTGTATGCAGCTCCGTATGTTTTAATCAAATAGTCCTCCTCTTTTCTCGCAACTTCATTTAAGACTATTACGTTTAAAATAGCGAAGAGTAGAAACAATAGAGATTGTAATAAAAAGGAGACCCCGAATGCCATCAAAATATTGGATGAATAGTGAGGGTGGCGAATATGTTCATATACTCCCTTCGTTACCAGTATCCCTTTGTATATTTCATCTTTTAACTTGCGCCATTTGATAAAGAGTATAGAACCAACAAAGAAAAATACACCCCCGACCGACCAAGCCACAATATTTGGAAGCTGAAACAGAAATGGTCCGAAAAATAATCTCACATATATACTAGTTAAAAGGATAAAAACAACTATTGCGGCGTAAACGTATTTTGCCTTTTCTTCTCTCACATATGCTGGTTGCAGTATTGACGCAATTAAAGGTTTATCGCATTGAGCATTAACATTTTACGATTTGGTTAGGGTCGCTTCGGCTCTGAATCTGTTAGCTTTTTCACCCCATCTTTCTCAGTGTGGATCCAATGCTCTTTCCATATCGTACACGCTGTAAGTAAAAAGCATAGGAAAAAAAGAGAATCTACTACGTTAATTTCCTTTCTAAAACGATTCGAAGCATACTCTCGTGAAGCTGGATTCGTAGGCTGCTGCGGCTATCGTTACACCGTAGAAGATAAGTTTCTTTCCTTGGCTGAGATTAATTATTTCGTCTATTGTGTTGTTAACTATAGAGGTTCCGGTTGCGAAGACGGCTTGGCTCCAGCCGATGGCTTCGCGATTCGCTTCATAAGATTCTATTAGGACCCCGTCTTTTACTTGCCCGATGTTGGATGAATTCATGTCGGTTACTCTGAAGTTCTTGAATGATTTGGAGACGTGATAGGTGAAGGCCGGCTGGTACCCTATCATCAAAAGTTTAGCGTCTGAGGGTAGTATTGAAGCGAGATATTGAGCGGCTTCCTTCGCACATGTTTCTGGACCCTTATCTCTACAGTGTGAAGTGTTAGTAATAAGACCCAAATATCTGTATGTGGCGTTTGCTGACGCAATAAATATAGACCTATTTCTGTTAGTGTCTAAGCTTAGGTTATAGACGGACTGCAAGTCGCCTTCATAATGGGTTGGAGGCTCATCTGTGAATGCTTGACCAGAAAAGCCTTTGAGCTCTGCTTGAAGCAGGACTTCTTGCCCTCTTCTTAGCGGGAAGTCTCTTGCTGGGGCTGGTTTGCCTATTGCTTCTGCTGGGCTTAGACACCTTACCTTAACTATAGCGTTCTCCAAGCCATTTTCTTTAACCTTCTTCCACCACCTTTCCCTAAGCTCCTCTATGAGCATATCCGTTCACCACCCACAGTAGATCTTCTCCTCACCTCTCTATCTGTTGTCTCCACCAAGTTTCTGAGTAAGGTGTGAGCTTTACCCCCTGCTCTACAGTAGTTACATATCCGTACTTTGCGAGGATTTCTTTAGATGTATTAGAGCTTAGAAAACTGAGGAAAACGTCGCTCAACACCTTATCTTTTGAGTAGAGGGTGATTGCTGCTGGAACGGTAGAAACCTCTATTTGACTCGGGTCGATCCACACCAATTCCACTTTCTCCTTATTCTGGTAATAGAAGACGTGCCAGCTTACTGTTGCGTCAACGCTTCCCAAGATTATGTTTGCCACAGCCTCTTCCCCGCTTCTCACCTCTACAAATCTGCCTTTAATCCTATCCCACAACCCATTACGCTCCAAAATCTTCTTGACAAATAAGCCTACACCATATGTTGGATCTGTCAAGCACAACTTGACATCGGAGCGCGCTAGATCTTCAAGAGTAGTGATGTTCTTCGGGTTACCTTTCTGAACAAATATCACCGGAACCAAGTAAGCTATTCTACGAACGCTCGACGCATCAACCAGATTCTTTTTAAGAGCCATTTCCATTTCAGAGGTTGTGCCGACACCTAAGTAGAGGTCTCCAGATTTACTCATCTCTAGTGCAGAGAGTAGGGGACCGGAGCCGCCGAACGTAGCTTCAACTCTTACGCCCGTTGTGTTCTTAAAGGCATCTATTATCTCAAGAGCAGGCGCTCTGGTCGCAGCCCCCCAGTAAACAAACAAGCTCTTCTGAGTTTTTGTTGCAATACTCTGTTCTACAATAAAACCTAAACCAAATCCAACTAGCAAAATAACTATAAACAGAAAGAAGATTATCTTCTTCATACACCTATGCCTACCTGCCTTGTTTTCCAAAATCTAAAAGCAAGCATAATAGTTATCACAGAAATGAAACTTCTTGCCCCAGCCTGTACGGTTCCGCCAAGCAAAAGTTCCTCGAGAAAATTATGCGCCATGCCCCCCTTTTATCCTTCAATATGTATTCACTATAAGCCTTTTTGTAAGCTAAATAGCTTACAAATAGTTGTTTGCTGCCAAGACTTGCTGTTGAGGTTGATTGCTAGATGTCTGAGCACAAGACGATATTGTGGTATACCTCCACCTATTCTAATTAAAGATGAAGCGCCGAAGATACAGCATACGAAGAAAGGATGAGGAAAGTTTTACTTTGACGCTTAATTCTGGCAATCTTAAACGGAGCCTACCTTAATCAGATAGGTTATATCGTAGCCTCGTAGTAAATATCGTCACCTAGCTGTACAGCAATTATTCTACGTGATGTGACAAGCTTTTCTATAAGTGGTCTTACTTTGCTTTCGTTCGTTCCGAACGCTTCGACCACATCGATTAGGCGGCAAGGTCTGCGCTTGAGCATTTCTAGGATTCCTTCCTCATCAATCCTCCTTTTTTCTGCTGGTGCGGACTGCCTAGGGCTACTCCTTATAACTACGTCGGCGGAGGGGAGCATCTCCCTGAACTTTTGTGACGCTTGTTCTAACTCTTCTGCTCTTAATGGAAGCACAAACTTCTCAGATGGTGGTCTGGTAGGCGTGTTGAGCTGGATTTCGTCAGGCTTTATCGTCGAAGACAGTTGAGCCAGCGCTTCGGAAGAGCCTTCATTACCGAGGCCTTGGGAGGAATGGAAGAGCATGATTTGAAGAGCCAGACGCCCATCCATCTCTTCTCTTAAAAGCTTCAATCCCTTTACGATAGAGGATAGTGTGATATTCTTCGCCGGCCGATTCACAGCCTCGAAGAGTTCTTGATTTGGTGCATCCAGCTTCGCAACCACCAGATCGGCTTTACATAAGTTCATCCTTACATCCTTACGGCTCACAAGCGATGCATTCGTTAAGACGGCTATGGGTACACCATTAGTCAAACTTTTCATCGCATCGATCATCTTACCAAGCATCGGGTTCAAGGTGGGCTCGCCAGATCCTGAGAAGGTAATATAATCCAGTGAGCGTAGAGGGATGGTCTCTAACGCCGCTCTAAGATCCTGTAGAACCGTTTCCACCTTCACAGAGCCCTCTAGCTCCTCTGGTCCAGAAATCTTCTTGACGGTCGGACCGAGTTGGCAGTAGACGCAGTCGAAGGTGCAGGTTTTCGGCGGGAATAGAACATCGATTCCTAGTGAGCGACCAAGGCGCCAAGAAGGCACTGGACCATATACTGAAGGCATACCAAGCATACTACGGTAGGCTAACATATATATTTGTGCTTACGAACAGAAATGTTGAAATGATGCCGGGCTATGGTTGGCGGTGGAGACACGGTAGAGGACCTGGTCGGCCTATGAAGCCGAGGGTGATTAAGGGTCTGCCAGAGGTGAGTCGATTCATTCCAGCATCTCCTAAAGGCAACATTATTTCAGGGAAGGAACCGCTCGTCATGACGCCTGATGAACTTGAGGCGTTGAGGTTGGTTGATTACGATGGCTTACTGCAGGAGGAAGCGGCGCAAAGAATGGGTGTCTCACGGGGAACGGTGTGGAGATGCTTGGATAGTGCTCGGAGAAAGGTGGCTACGATGCTCGTAGAGGGAAGGGAGCTAGTCATAACCTCAATCGAAGAACACTTGACGCAGGATACTACAAGTCCACCACAGAAGGACGTTAAAGGGTAAACCACTTTTCGTTCCTTTGAATTTTGTGCAATCGCAAGGTTTTTATATTGTGCGTATGCACATTATTACGGTGATAGAAATGAGTTGGAGAGGAGGTTATGGCGGAGGCCGCGGAAGATGGATGGGTCTTTGGCCTGGAAGAGGTCCGTTCAACTACCTTCCACCTTGGTATAGGCCTGGGTGGGTATTCGGTAGAGGGAGGTGCTGGTGGTTCTTCAACCCCTATATGTGGGGCGTATACTATCCCTACAAGGGCTACACTGCATACTCACCTTACGTGACACCATACACGCCTAGCATCTATCCATACTACCCGTATTACGTGTGGTGATGGGAATGGGCTATCGATGGCGAAGAATGTATTATTTGACTGGACTACCAGGTTGGATGAGGTTTGGCTATTCGCCTGGCTGGGTAGATAGGTCGCCTACTGGTCTTCCGCCTACAGCGGAGTGGATCGTGTCCAGCGGCCTGATGCCGCAGTATCGGGAATACTTGAGGACTAGACATATACCATCAGCAGCTCCCTTCTACTCCCCTAGTGCTCCTGTAAGTAAAGAGGATGAGGTTCGAATGCTAGAGGAGCAGGCTAAAGCCATTGAATCACAGCTTGACGCCACAAGAAGGAGGTTAGAGCAGTTAAGGAAGAGCTCTTCAACTCAGACATCTCAACCCTACTATCCTACTTACGGATACCCGCCAACACCCTACGCTCCGCCTTCACCTAAAGAGGAGCTGGTTTCACTAGAGGACTACAGGAGGTATTTGGACGAAGAGGTTCGTCGCGTGGAGGCGAGGATTGAGGAGTTGAAGAAGATTCGTGAAGGGAAACCTTCAGCCTAATAGGAGGTAAAAGTGGATGCCGTACGGAATGGGTCCGTGGGGTTGGTTCCTAGATCCCTATGCATACCCATACTGGCGGTGCAGACGGTTCCCCTGGCTACCGAGATGGTGGTGGGCAGGTATGTATAGGCCGACAGTACCGTACCCTATGCCATATTGGATGCCTCCTTTGTCGAAGGAGGAAGAGATAGCGATGCTAGAAGATGAAGCAAAGATGTTAGAGCAGGAGTTGGAGAGAATCAAAAAGCGACTGGAGGAGCTTAAAAAGTAGGTGGTGAAGATGAAGGTAGCAGTATCCGCAGCTGGTGGGAGCTTAGATGCTCAGGTTGACCCAAGGTTCGGCAGATGCCCATACTTCGTAATCGTTGACACAGATACGATGGCATTCGAAGCAATCCCTAACACAAGTGCGGATGCAATGGGGAGATTTCAATGTTAGAGGAGCGGAGGGAGAGCCTACAGCAAGAGCTGGAACGAATAAAGAAGAAGTTAGATGAGCTCAAGAGCTCCCGTTAATCTTGTGAAGTTAAACTGGCAAGACCAATTACGTTAAAAGAAGGGCGGTGAATGTGGGGGAGCTTAGGGTAGCCGTTCCGACGAAGGGCGAGAAGGGGCTGCAGGATGAGGTGGCGGAAATATTTGGCAGAGCGAAGACGATCACAGTTATCGATCTGGTGAATGGGAAGGTTAAAGATGCACGGGTGCTTCAGAATCCAGCGGCATCCTACCGATTTGGCGCTGGCCCAATTGTAGTGAAGACTTTAGTCGATTTAAAAGTTAACGTTGTAGTGGCGAGCGAACTTGGGCCAGGAGCCTCAGCACTTCTCGAAGACCAAAAGATAGCCAAGGTTATCGTAAAACCTAGCACGTCAGTTAGCGAGGCCATAAAAGTTGCTGCTGCTCAAGTCAATTGATACACCTTCAGATACACCAAACTCCCAAATCAGTCGAGACTTTAATTTGACGACTAAAAGCGTCTTTGAAAGTCTTAAATCTGGCGCAAGTATCAGTGTGATGCCTCATCAACCATCGCGGTCAAGAGAGCAGGTTAAGATAGACATAATAACTTTGCAAGACTTCAAATGGTGGATGAGGTGACTGCTGTAAGAAGGATAGTGGATGCCTTATTATCAAGTCTTAAGAGCGAAATACCTGATGTCGATACGATAAAAGTTGACAAAGTTTGCTTGGGTTTAGGTTACACTGGAGTCAGGCTGAGCACAGGACACGTAGGTCTATGCCACAGCCTTCTAACCGAAGCATCTCTTGAATGCTGCCAGATAGTAAGAAGAGCGGGCGCACTAGCAGGTAGCCCTGCAATAGCTCTAGCTGAACTAATCAAATCTTGGGATATGGGCGAAAAAGTAGTTGGCGCAGCCACCGTAAATGCTCTATCCCAGATCATTCTGGCACATCCATCTCGGAAGTATAGGATTACTGAGGGAAGCCTAATCGACCGAATCGATATCAAGCACGATGATACCGTCGCGCTGGTAGGTAACATCCGCCCCATCGTTCCAGATATTAGAAGCAAGGCGGGGAAGCTGTATATCTTTGAGAGGGGAGGAATAATAGATGAAGATGTTCTTCCAGATGTAGCTTCTGAAGAACTACTCCCCAAGGCTGATGTCGTCATCATAACGGGAACCGCTATAGCTAACGGAACTATAGATCGGCTGCTAGAGCTTTCAAGGGGCGCCAGATACATCGCTTTAATCGGCCCTTCTGCTACGGTCGTACCCGACCCCCTCTTTGAACGAGGAGTCTCGGCAATAGCAGGAGTTATTGTGGTTGACTCAGAGAAGGCGATGCAGATAGTTTCTGAAGGCGGGGGAACACCTCAACTTAAGGCAGCGGTTAAGTTTGTAGTTATAGAGCCAGCTCTATATTAGCGTAGTCGGGAACGACTCAAACCGATGCGGATACACTCCGCATCTAATAGGAGTATGTTTTTGTGGAATATTTTTTATAGCGAATAGGTTCTTGGGAGTTTATGCCAACAGAAGAAAGGGTGACCATCATAATCTCCGACCCTAGGCTCGATAGAATGCTCACACCGCTGGTCTTTGCTATGAATGCTGCATCAGCGGGAATGGAAGTAGACATACTCTTTACTAATTGGGCCGTGATGGTTTTGAAGCGGGGAGAAGCCGAAAAGCTCAAGCTCTCAAATGAATACGCTGGAGCGGAAGCTTGGCTTAGGGAGCGGGTAGAGAAGGCTGGGTTCACCTTGGATCTGCGTGAAATCATTAAGCAGATGAAGGCAACGGGTAAAATAAACCTCTATGCTTGTGCACTAGCAGCCAAGATATGGGGTGTTTCTGGCGAAGACCTTATACCTGAAGCAGAACTCATGGGTTCTGCTTCATTCCTACTTGAGCACGTCAGCAGAGCTAAGATCAACCTAACGTTTTAGCTACCATCAGACAACACTTTTATAACAACCCTCTAAACTTTGGAAGGGCTGTGTGAAGAAATTTGGAGGAGTGGCGTCTTATCGATCTTGGAGACGCTGAGCCACTCATAGCCCAAACGTTCTATGAGGCAATTGCCTATGCTATAGATAGAGGGCTAGCCCCAAATACTATAATCTTTGTTCGACCTGCTTCCCCCTACGTCTGTATAGGGTATCATCAGGAGCTCGAGAGGGAGGTGGACGTTGAATACTGTCGTGAACGCGGTTTACCCATCATTAGGAGGTCTCAGGGAGGGGGTGCTGTGTATCTCGACGGTAACCAACTCTTCTATCAGATCATCGGTTCGGAGCGGAGTGAGGTAATACCCTTCGGCGTTAAGGAGCTCTTTGAAAGGCTGCTTCAGCCAATCGTGTATATCTACCGGAGGCTTGGTGTCCCGGCGGAATTTAAGCCTGTAAATGATATAGTAGTTCGAGGTAGGAAGATCTCCGGTAATGGCGCAGGTAAAATTGGTAGTAGCACGGTACTTGTGGGCAACATCATCCTCGACCTAGACTATGAGTCTATGGCTCGTGTGCTGAAAGTGCCGAGTGAGAAATTCAGAGATAAGATGGCTCAGAGCATGAGGGAGTGGGTTACTTCACTAAAGAAGGAGTTGGGCGGCGTTCCACCCTTGGAGCAGATTAAAGAAATACTCGTAGAAGCCTTTGAAAAGAATCTTGGAGTCAAGCTCGTAAAAGGTGGCGCTACAAGTGAGGAGATGGAGATCTGGGAGAAAGAGGTAAAGCCACGTCATCTCTCTTACGAGTGGCTATATCAACCTGAGAGTAGACATCAGAGCCTAAGAGCGGTCAAGGTGAAGGGTGGTGTCAATGTAGTTGAAGTAGACTATAAAGCCCAGAAGCTGATCAGAATCACGTTAGAGGTGGTTGAAGGAAGAATACGCGACGTGCTGATTTCAGGCGACTTCTTCATGATCCCAGAGGAAGCCCTACCAAAACTCGAAGAAATGTTAAAAGGCGCTACTCTGCAGCGGGAAGTACTCACAAAAAAGATTCAAGAGTTCTACAGTAGATATAGGGTTCAGACACCAAATGTGGCACCAGAAGATTTCGTAGAAGCTTTGATGAAGGCCGCTAGCGAACTGCTTTAGGGGTGTAATATACTAATCTTCAACAAGTTCTGTATCCGACGACAAAAGCGCAGAAAATAAGATCACCAAATAGTTTAGCTTCAAAGGTTAGGCAAAGGTGAGAAACGTACTAAAAGAAATTCGTACGCTTCTTCTCGGTGTTTAAATTAAGAGTGTGCAACCAGCTGAGCATTTTTTGTATTCGTTAGGGTAAAGATTAAAAATCTCTCTTTTCCGTATTGTGCAATGACAGGGAACTATTAAACGTATCCCCTTTAGAGTTTCCGTTTTGCTAAAATCGTGAAAGCCGCCAACTACTCCATATATTTCTCCAAAATTTGAGGCGAAACTCAATATGTTTTCTAAACCAGAGTGCGCACAGCCAGTTATAACCGTTAAACCATTACAAGTCTCCACGATTAAAGATTGCTCTTTAATCAGCCAGCCGAGCTCACCTGTTGTGTAAACGCCTCTACAAATTTCTTCAGCCTCGTCAACCTCACACAGTCTTACATTCGGATGCTCAGACAGCCACTCCTTGAAACGTTTTGAAAAGGATTTGGGGACAAATACCTCAACTTCGCCGCAGTAATTTATTATTTGGATCCCGCCAGTATGGTCTCCGTGCTCATGTGATAAAACTATCAGTTCAATATCCCTAGGATCTATCCCGAATTTCTGAATGTTAAACATTAAAGTAGCTAAATCGCCACCAGTATCAAAAAGAATATTCTTACCTTCAACCCAGCATGAGAAACCGAATCTCCCCTTAAAACCTTCTAACGCATCGTTATCGTAAAGAATTTTCAACTCAACACCAACTTTTCTACCCATAACACTATCATGCAA